>CAKPGD010000040.1 GCA_934154515.1 uncultured Clostridia bacterium | reverse complement strand
TTAACTGTAACTCGTCCTCCATCTGCTGCTTCATTTGCTACTGTTCTTCTTTTAATTACCCTTGATACTTTTAAAAATTTATCTAATCTCATTTTGCTTTCCTCTTTCTTCTCTTTTTATTCATTGCTAGTATATCACAGAATATAAATTCTAACAATAAAAAGATAAAAAAATAGTATATATCAAAAAAAGAATTGGAGACCCAATTCTTTTTTGATTTTAATATTTTATAATGCATAAGTATTTATTTCTTCTTCTATTTTTGAAATAAATTTTTCTACCGGCATTTGACCAATATCTCCTTCTTTTCTCGCTCTTACTCCTACTGCATTTGCTTCTATTTCTTTATCTCCTATTATTAGCATATAAGGAACTTTTGACATTTGAGCTTCACGTATTTTGTATCCTACTTTTTCTTGTCTTGAATCTAATTCTACTCTTATTCCTTTATCTAATAATTTTTGATAAACACCTTTTGCATAGTCAAGTTGTTTATCTGTAATTGGAAGTATTTTTACTTGTGTTGGTGCAAGCCATGTTGGTAATGCTCCTTTTGTTTCTTCTAAATAGAATGCTATAAATCTATCTATACTTCCTAATATTGCTCTATGTAATACTACTGGTGTTTTTCTTTCTCCGTCTTTATCTACATATGATAGATTGAATTTCATTGGCAAACAGAAGTCTAATTGGCAAGTAGATAGAGTATATTCATTTCCTACTGCTGGTTTAACTTGAACATCTAATTTTGGTCCATAAAATGCTGCTTCTCCTATTTTTTCTTTGTATTCTATTCCTATATCATTTAGAACTTGTCTTAATGTATTTTCTGCACTATCCCACATTTCGTCATCTGGGTGATATTTTACTTTATCTGCTGGATCTCTTAAAGATAATTCGAAACGGTATTCTTTAATTCCTAACTCTTTATATACTTCTAATATTAAATCAACAACTGATTTAAATTCAGATTCTATTTGCTCTGCTGTTACAAATAAGTGAGCATCATTTTGGCAGAAAGATCTTACTCTTTCTATTCCTTTTAATGTTCCACTTGCTTCAAATCTACAGTCTCTTGCAATTTCACCTATTCTAATTGGTAAATCTCTATAAGAATGTATTTCATTTGCATATATCATCATATGATGTGGACAGTTCATTGGACGAAGTACAAATTCTTCTCCTTCTACTTCCATTTTAGGAAACATACTGTCTTTGTAGTGTTCCCAGTGTCCTGATGTTTTATACAAATCAACAGATGCTAGTGGTGGTGTTAGAACATGTTTATAGCCTAATTTCTTTTCTTTGCCTTTTATATAATTTTCTAATAATTCCCATACTACATATCCGTTTGGTAAATACATTGGAAGTCCTTTTCCTACTAAATCATTTGTCATAAATATTCCAAGTTCTTTACCTAATTTTCTATGGTCTCTTTGTTTTGCTTCTTCTAATTTTACTAAGTATTCTTCAAGTTCTGATGCTTTTGGGAAAGATATTCCATAAACTCTTTGAAGTGTTTGATTATTTGCGTCTCCTCTCCAATATGCAGATGACATTGACGTTAATTTTATTGCTTTTACTTTTCCTGTGCTTGGAAGATGTGGACCTCTACATAAGTCTACGAATTCACCTTGTTTATAAAAAGAAATTATTTCTCCTTCAGGTAGGTCTTTTATTAATTCTACCTTATATGGCTCTTGTCTTTCTTCCATTAATTTTATAGCTTCATCTCTTGGAAGTTCAAATCTTTCTATGCTTAAGTCTTCCTTAATAATTTTTTTCATTTCTTCTTCTAGTGTAGCTATATCATCTTCTGAAAATGGTTTTTCTACATCAAAATCATAGTAGAAACCATTTTCAATTGCTGGTCCTATTGTTAGTTTATAGTTTGGAAATAATCTTTTTACAGCTTGTGCTAATATGTGTGCACTTGTATGCCAATATAATTTTTCCTCTACTTCCATTGTTTTTCCTCCGTCTAATTTAATCTTAAACATTTTTATTCCTCCTTTTAGTTTTAACCTCATTTTTATTTGAATGTACTTTATTGAATATACAAAAATGCATTCAATAAAAGCACTCTCTAGACATACTTATATATATCTAGGAGTGCTTTTAACACGGTTCCATCCTATTATTTTACTTAATTATTCTTTAACGCAGATATACGTCTAAGTTATCTTTCAAGTTTCCTTAGAAACAATGAGGTAGTTTTTCGAATACGTTTGCTTTACTTGCTTTCAGCCAACGACAAGTATTCTCTTTTAAGTAACTTTTATTCTACTTTTTCTCATTCTTGTTTATTTGTAACTATTTACTATTATAAACTCTTATTTTATGTTAGTCAAGTTTTTTATTTTAATTAGTTCATAAATAATTTTTTATTAATATATTTGTTGTATTATATTGTTTCCATCTATTGTTTCTGGTTGTACATATAATAGTGATTTTATTGATTCAGCTTTTTGTTCAAATACTGCTTGTATTTGATTTACTAATGCTTGTATTAAAGATGATAATTGTTCTTGTGTATAATCATTTAATACAACACTGTTTGTAGAATCTAATTTTTCTTTTTCTTCTTCACTAAATTCATTTATAAATTCTAATGTTTTATTGTAGTTTAATTTGTAATTTCCACTCTCATTACTGAATACTATTGAAGCTGTTGTATCAGCATTTCCTGATTCTGCACTTCCTGAAATTGTTAAATTTATTTCTGTAGAAGTATCTGTATCTGTGTCTATTTTTATTATTAAGTTTGTACTTGTTGCTGTTGTTACATAAGTTTCATCTAATGTTATTTGTGAAAAATTACTTTCTCCTGTGTAGTCTTCTAAAACTGTTTTTACTCCATTTGTTTTAGTATATATTGTCATTTTCATTTGATTTTTTGCTAATATTTCCATAGATATTGCTTCACCTTTATATGCATATACTACAAATGAAGTATCTACGAATTTTGATTCATCTAAAGAATTTATCATTTCATCTATAGCTTGATTTATTGTATCTATTGAAGAATAATCTGTTAATCCTAAATCTTTTAACTTAGTTGATATTAAGTTTAATGTTATACTATCTGTTTTTAATGTATTTAACATTTTAACTACTAAATCTGACATTTCTGATGCTGTTAAATTTAGTCTGTATGCTGTTGTTTTATAGTCCACTCCATCTTTAACAATTATAGCTTCTGTTTGTTTACTATATGCAGTATCTGGAATTGCAGTTTCTATTACTGTTGTATATGTTTCTTTTATATGTGCTTTTTCTGTATCTGATATTGTTAATATATCTGCTAAATTAAAAACTTCTAATTCATTTGGTAATTCTATGTCATCAGATGTAATTCCTAGTTTTTGAAAAAATACTTTTAAGTTTTCGTTTCTTACTCCTACATATGCTGTAACTATTTCATCTGATTTTAATGCATATACATTATTATCTTGAACATAATTTAATCCAAATAAATTTTTATCATCATAATTTAATTTTGTTTCTATATGAGAATATTCTGATGCTCTATCTGTTTGTTCTTTTACTGTTATAGCAAATTTTTCTAATATTTTATTTGTATCTTCATCGTCTGTTCCTACTGTTATTTCTGCCTCTGATTTAAATGGCTTTTGCTCTTTCATTTTTTCAATGTTTTTAATTTGTGCATTTTCTTCTACTTTTAAACTTTCATTTGCACTTCCTATATATTTCCAAAATAGAGTTTTATTTGACTTAAATAAGTCTGTTTTCATATAAATTAAAACTCCTCCTAATGCAAGTACAAGTACTAATATAACTACTACTATTGCAATAATTATTCCTTTTTTTCTTCCGTAATACATAATACATTTCTCCTTTTCTTTCTAATCTTGTTTTTGTTTTAAAGCTTCATATATAACAATTCCTGCTGATACAGAAGCATTTAAAGATGTTATTTTACCCTTCATAGGGATTTTTACTAAGAAATCACAATTTTCTTTTACTAGTCTGTTCATTCCAAAGCCTTCACTTCCAATTACTATACCTAATGGACCTTTTAAATCTTGGTCATAATAATATGTATTAGTATCCATATCTGTTCCACAAATCCATAAACCTTGTTCTTTTAAGTATTTTATTGTTTCTACCATATTATTTACTCGTGCAATTTTCATATGTTCTACTGCTCCGGCAGATACTTTATTAACAGTTGAATTTACAGATGCTGCTCTTCTTTTTGGTATTATAATTCCATGAACCCCAGCTGTTTCAGCAGTTCTAATAATTGAACCTAAATTGTGTGGATCCTCTATTCCATCTAATAATACTACAAAAGGATCTTCTTGTCTAGTCTTTGCTTCAAATAAAATATCTTCTACTTCTACATAATCAAATGGTGGTACTATTGCTATTACTCCTTGATAGTTTTCTGTTTGTGCCATTTGTCTCATTTTTTCTTTACTTATTTCTGTAATTAATACTTTATTTTCTTTTGCCATTGCTATTATCTTGTTTATTGAACCATGTCTTTCTCCTTCTTGTATAAATATTTTATTTATATCTCTTCCAGATCCTAATAGCTCAATAACTGAATTTCTTCCTTCTACCTGGTCATCATGTTGAGCTGTTAGCTCTTTTTCTTGTTTTAATCGGTCCATATTTGGCCTTTTTGACTTATTTTCTTTCATATAATTTCCTCGTATAGTGTAAATATATTTGTTATACGAATTTCTCCTTTCTTAAATTTCATAATCTTTATATAAAATTTAGTATAATCTATTTATTTCATTATTTCATTATTTACATAATTGTTGACTTTCTGTAATTTTTATTATATACTCTTACCAGTTACATTTAAATTTTCAAAAATATTTTTTCAACAGGAGGTAGACTTTATGATAAATTCATTTTTGAAAAAGTGGCATAAAAAACGGTTGCTAAAACAAATCTATTCTTTAAAAGTAGAAGCTGCCTATCTTAATTCGTATGCTCTAACATCCAAATTAGGTGCTGAAGAAAACAAATCTTATCTTGCAGTTCGTCAAAATTTAGCAGCAAAAGGAGATGTTGTTTCCTCTATATATTTGAGCTGTTATCTTAAAGACCACTTGCAAAAAATTCAGCATTTTGAAACTGAATACGCTACATACAATAAAAAGTATTTAAATACTCTTGACCAAATAAAACATTTAGAAGAAGAGCTTAACAAATTATAATTTTTATGCCTTGGCACCCAGCATTTGGGTGCCTTATTTATTTTTTATCATTATTTTTCTTATTCATCTAATTTTAATACACTTAAAAATGCTTCTTGTGGTATTTCTACATTACCGATTTGTCTCATTTTCTTTTTGCCCTTTTTCTGTTTTTCTAGCAATTTTTTCTTTCTTGTAATATCTCCACCGTAACATTTAGCAAGCACATCTTTTCTCATTGCTGAAATTGTTTCTCTTGCAATAATTTTTCCTCCTATTACTGCTTGAAGTGGTATTGCAAATAATTGTCTTGGTATACATGTTTTTAGCTTTTCTATCATTTTTTTACCTCTATCATAGGCAGAGTCTTTATGAACTATAAATGATAGCGCATCTACGCTTTCTCCGTTTACCCAAATATCTAATTTTACTAAATCTGAACGTCTATAATCTTTCACTTCATAATCAAATGATGCATACCCTTTTGTTCTAGATTTCAAGTTATCGAAAAAGTCGTATATTATTTCATTAAGTGGTAATTCATATATTAATGTTACCCTATTTTCATCTAAATATTTCATATCTATATAATTTCCACGTCTATTTTGACATATTTCCATTATATTTCCTACATATTCTTTTGGTGTTAATATCTCGGCACTAACAAATGGCTCTTCCATATATGATATTTCGTTAGCGGGTGGTAAATCTGATGGATTATATAGTTCTACCATTGTTCCATCTGTTTTATATACTTTATATATTACTGATGGAGATGTTGTAATTAAGCTTAAATCAAATTCTCTATCTAGTCTTTCTTCTATAATTTCCAAATGTAATAATCCTAAAAATCCACATCTAAATCCAAAACCTAATGCATTTGATGTTTCCGCTTCATATTCTAATGCTGCATCATTTAATTGTAATTTTTCAAGTGCTACTTTTAAGTTTTCGTAATCGCTACCATCTATTGGATATAATCCACAGTATACCATTGGATTTACTTTTTTATACCCTGGTAATGGCATATCTGCTTTTCGCGTATTTAATGTAATTGTATCTCCAACTCTTACATCTGAAAGATTTTTTATGCTTGCTGAAATATAGCCTACTTCTCCAGCTTCTAATTTTTCACATGGTGCATATTCTCCTGGTTCGAAATAACCTACTTCTGTAACTATAAAAGTCTTATTTGCTGCCATTAGCAATATCTCATCTCCAACTTTTACCGTTCCATCTTTTACTCTAACATATGCTATTGCACCCTTGTAATCATTATAAATAGAATCGAATATTAAACATTTAAGTGGAGCTTCATTATCTCCTGTTGGTGCTGGTAAATCTGTTACTATCCTTTCTAGAACTTCTTCTACATTAAGTCCCGATTTTGCTGAAATACAAGGAGCATCTTGTGCTGGTATTCCTATTATGTCTTCTATTTCTTTTTTTATTTCATCTGGTCTTGCATTAGGAAGGTCTATTTTATTTATTACTGGTAATATTTCTAAGTTATTATCTATTGCAAGATATACATTTGCGAGTGTTTGAGCTTCTACACCTTGACTTGCATCTACTACAAGAACGGCTCCATCACATGCTGCTAAACTTCTTGACACTTCATAATTAAAATCTACGTGTCCCGGAGTATCTATTAAGTTAAGCTCATATACATATCCATCTTTTGCTTTATAATTCATTTTAACAGCTTGCGATTTAATAGTAATTCCACGCTCTCTTTCTATTTCCATATTGTCTAAAACTTGTGCTTCCATTTCTCTTTTAGAAAGTACTCCTGTCATTTCTATTAGTCTATCTGCTAATGTTGATTTTCCATGGTCTATATGTGCTATTATACTAAAATTTCTAATGTATTTTTTTCTGTCTTTCAATTTCTTTCTCCATTTCTCTTTTAGTCTATATTTTTACATTTTTATTCTATCACAATACCTTATGGATTATCAAGATAAATCATAAAATTTAGACAACAAAAAATACATCTCTGTCTGATCAATAGAGATGTATCTTATAAATTCACAATATGTTTTAGCAGAATTTTTCGACATCTAATAATATTCTTCCGCTTCTTGTATTTCCTATTGTATTTTTTATTTCAAATCTTCCTTTTCCTCTTATAGTAACAGTATCTCCTGTTTTCACCTCTTTCGATGCTTTTTTTATAATCTCGTAATTTACTAAAACTCTTTCTTGTTCTAAATATCCCACTGCTTTTCCTCTTGAACATTTAGCAAGCTCTGAAACTATATTATCTACCCTCATTGAAGGTATTGTTATTGTGACTATTTCTTTTTTTATTTCTATTTTTCTTAAATTTTCAATTTCTATTTGCTCTATTTTTGCTTTACAAAATCTTGTTAAACTAGAAATATTGTTAATTAAAAATTTCAATGTTTCTGGTAATACTAAAATATCTGCTCCTATTTCATCCACTAAAATGTCACCTATTTTTTCTCTTGTAATTCCAAGTTTCATAAGTCCACCTAAATAATTTCTATGGTTGTATTCTCCCTTTAATTCTTGAGGAAGTGTTATTCTTATTATTTTTATATATTCATCTAAATTGATATTATCTAACAAGTCTTCTAACTTTTCAGGATAAAATAAAATTACTTTTCTTTCTGCTTCCTCATATCCACCAGTAATTAGATAGTTTCTTATTCCTTTACTTTTTAAAATTTTTTCTACTATTTTTTGATTTCTAACATCTAAAAAATCTGTTGTTTGAGGTTTGTTTCTTGTTTCGCAAAATCTATATTTATCCATCACTTTTGCTATTAATAATTTATCTTCATCATTTTCTTTCATTTTTACTTTTCCTTTTCCCAAATTATTATTAATTATACTATTTTTTTCATGATGTTTCAAGCTAAATCATTGACTATATTTAAGAACATTTAGTTATTTTATGCTATTTTCTTAGATGCTAGTTTTAGTTATATGCTAATATACAGTTACGTTATAAATTATAATCCATAAATTTATAATCACTATAAAAGCACTATGGCTTATGTCACAGTGCTTTACTTATTTTTAAATTTTAAATTTTTAAGTATTTTTTTTCTAATTCTTCTACGCTTCCATGTTCTATAAATTTATCTGGATATCCATAACAATTAAGCTCTACATTTTCTATTTTATTTTCTGCAATTAGTTCTTTTACCTTTGTTGCAAGTCCACCTTCTAATATGTTATCCTCAATTGTTATTATCTTTTTCGTTTTTTTGATAGAATTCAATATTGTTTCTTCATCAAAAGGCTTTAAAAATCTTACATTTATAACTTCTGCATCTTCATATTTTTGTGCTTCTTGTTCTGCCTTTGCCACCATTTTTCCAATAGCTATAATTGATATTTCTTTTCCTTGTTTTAATATTTCTGCTTTTCCATACTCTATTTTTTCATGTTTTTCAAATTTAATTTCCGTACTTTCTCCACCTCTTGGATATCTAATAACTACTGGTGAATTTAGAGTTATTGCATATTCAAGCATTTGCTCTAGTTCTTTAAAATCTTTTGGTGCCATTATTGTAATGTTTGGTATTATATTGAAAAAAGATAAATCAAATATTCCTTGATGAGTTTCCCCATCATTTCCAACTATTCCGGCTCTATCTGCACACATTATTACTGGTAAATTTTGAATACATATGTCATGTATTACTTGGTCAAATGCTCTTTGGTAAAATGACGAATATATTGGCACTACTGGTATTAAACCTTCTTTTGCAAGTCCTGCTGCAAACCCAAGTGCATGTTGTTCTGCAATACCTACATCAAAAAATCTTTCTGGAAATGTTTCTTTAAATTTTTTCAATCCTGTTCCATCCGTCATAGCAGCTGTTATTGCAACTATTTTCTCATTTTTCTTTGCTAGTTCTACTATTTTTTCTCCAAATACAGCTGAGTAGTCTTTCTTTTTTTCTTCTAATGCTTTTCCTGTTTTTATATCAAAACTTGGAGTTGCATGAAATTTATCTGGATTTTCTTCTGCTGGTTTATATCCTTTACCTTTTTTAGTTATTACATGTACAAGCACTGGCTTTTCTTGTTCTTTTTTAGCTAAATTTAATACCCATTCTACTCTTTCCATATCGTTTCCATCTACTGGTCCTAAGTATTTGAACCCTAAATCTTCAAAAAACATATTAGGTATAAATAACTGCTTTAAACTATATTTAACTCTTCTTGCTATTTTTATTATGATTGTTCCTATTCCAGGTACTTTTTCTAATACTTTTCTTACATAGTTATTTGATTTTTTATAGAATTTTTTTGTTCTCATTTTAGTTAAGAATTTCGAAATTCCTCCAACGTTTTTAGATATACTCATTTCATTGTCATTTAAAACAACTATTAATCTTGTTTTGCTACTTCCAGCATCATTTAGAGCTTCTAATGCCATTCCTCCCGTTAATGCTCCGTCTCCTATAACTGCAATAACATTGTTATCTTCCTTTTTTATATCTCTTGCTTTTGCCATTCCAAGTGCTACTGAAATTGAAGTACTACTATGTCCTGTGTTAAAAGTATCATATTCAGACTCTTTTGTCTTTGGAAAACCTGCTATCCCATTTAAGCTTCTTAATGTTTTCATTTTGTCTTTTCTTCCAGTCAACATTTTATGCACATAAGTCTGATGTCCAACATCCCAAACTATTTTATCTTTTGGTGTATCAAATACACTATGTAATGCTATTGTAAGCTCTGTTATCCCTAAATTTGATGCCAGATGTCCTCCTGTTTTTGATACTGTTTTTATTAGTTCTTCTCTTATCTCTTCTGCTAATTGTTCTTTTTCTTTTATATTTAACTTTTTTAAATCTTCTGGACCATTTATTTGTTCCAATAGTTTTTCCATTTTGTACCCTTCCATTCTGTTTATTAGTTTTGTTTTTATATATTTTACTTACTTTATTTTTTCTATTTTTATTACGTTTTGTTGCGGTTTTATTTATAATTTTATTTATTGTATTTTCTATAATAACACAATTTTACTTTTTTTTCTACTGATATTATATTTTTATTTGTATTAATTTTCTAATATATTCTTGCATACAAAAAATAGTACATAAATTGATTAGAATTTACACACTATTTGATATTTTATTTAAATAATTTTATAAAAAACATTACCTTTTAACAATATTTTAGTATTTTTATTAATAACATTTTTACATAATTTTCATTTTTTGATTTTTTTGTACATAAAAACACTAGAAGTTTTTATTTTCCTTCTATGTATAATTCTTTTTATTATTATATTTTTTTCATTTTCTTTGATTTCATAAAAGATTAAAAAATTTCTATAAATTATAAATCTAATTTTATTTTCTTTATAAAACTTTTTTACATTTTTAGACATAAAATAAAACTAGTCAGCTTTAATTTCTTTTAACTTTTTGACTAGTTTTATTTTATATAATAATTATTAATTCATATTTCTGATTTTTCTATTTTATTAAAGTTATATCATACACTGTTAGTTTTGCATTTAGTGAGTTTGATATTAAACTAAACA
>CAKPGD010000039.1 GCA_934154515.1 uncultured Clostridia bacterium | reverse complement strand
GTCGTTATTACCTCTATTTTATTTAAAATAACTATCATTTTCCAGTTATAAAATGTAAAAAGGAATAAGACTAAAAGACTTTATTTATAAGACTTCATAGGAAGTTTTCCATAAGTCGGTTTATACCAGTTGATATTTGTTTTATTAAACACTTTATCTTGATTTTCGTTCATTTTAGTCACTTCCTTTTTTCATTTCTTTATTATTATATCATAAAAAAATTAGATTTTTGAATTAGCTCAAAATCTATTTTAATTTTAATAGTTTAGAGGTTCTAAAGAAAAAATTTCTTTATTTAATGATTTTGCATATTCTATTTCTTTTTTGGTTGATGTACCTATATAACCATCAACATTAACTACATATATTGCATCACTTATATCAATTTTTTTATAATGCAAATCTGCTAATAAAACTTGTTCTTCTTCATTAAATTTATCATTACTATAAACACATTGAATAACTACATATTTATTTTTAATTTCTAAATCTCTAGCAACTTCCATCATTTTATCTTTAAATTTCATACTACCACATATTGTTACTACTTTCATAAGTTCCTCCTTCGATATTATTAACTTTAATTTTTCATTATTTCTATATCATATTTCATAATTACTTCTAATTTATTTTCTTCGCAATAAAAATCAGTCATTTTTATTTGATTATCTATACTATCAGAATTACTATAGCTTTCATCTCTAGAAAGTCTTATATAAGAGCCAACTTTATAATTCACCATAGTCATTACTCTCTATTTTGGGTTGTTCATCACCATATTGATATTTCCATATTCATCCATATGTTTAATATTTTCAAAAATATTATTAGTATATCTATCTACAATTTTCTTCATTACTACCTCCTTATTTATTGCTTCATATAAAAGTTTTTCATAAGTCGTTATTACCTCTATTTTATTTAAAATAACTATCATTTTCCAGTTATAAAATGTAAAAAGGAATAAGACTAAAAGACTTTATTTATAAGATTTCATAGGAAGTTTTCCATAAGTCGGTTTATACCACGAAATGGGGACTTTTGAAAAACTTTCGTGACTATCATTATTTTTCTTTTCTTGTCTCATTTTTCTTTTTTGATACATATCCATTTAAATCACTTTCTTTTTAACAAATTGTTATTTATCTTCTATTTTCACCTTTATATTTTTTTATATTTAATTTATTTGCATCCTATATATGGAATATTTCTGTAAAATCCCTCTTCATCATCAAAACCATAGCCTATTATGAATTTGTTTGGAACCTCAAATCCTAAATAGTCTATATTTACTTCAATTTCTCTTCTGCTTGGCTTACTTAATAAACTGCATATTTTTATATCTTTAGGATTTTTTTCTTTTAAATGTTCTACTAAATAATGCATGCTTCGTCCTGTGTCTACTATATCTTCTATTATTAAAACATTTTTTCCTTCTACTTTTTTCTTATCTATATCTAAATATTTTCTTATTTCTCCTGTACTTTCTGTTCCTTCATAACTTGATATTTTTATGAATTCCACTTTCATTTTTGTTTTCATTTTTAGTGTTAAATCTACTGCAAAAAATGCTGCTCCATTTAGTACACATATTGCTACTATTTCTTTTTCTCTATAATCATTATCTATTTGTTTTGCTAGTTCTTCTATTCTTTTATTTAGTTCTTCTTTTCCTATTAATTCTTTTAATTCCATTTGTTCCTCCATTTTTTATAACTTATATTTAATGATTTAATTATATAATAAAATACAGATAATTTTCAATATTATTACCTGTATTTTATTCTTTATAGTTTTTTTATAAAGTTCTATAATTGTTTTTGTCTGCTCTTTCATCTAATTTTCTGTCATATTGCTCATTTTTATAGAACCAGTCTGTTTGCTTATCTACTGGATGTTTTTTTCTATTTTTATCTAATAATATATCAAATAATGCAAATAATGGAAGTGCTATTGCTATTAATGAAATTAACATTTCTATATATACGTTAGCGGCTAATGCTTCATTGTTTATTAGGCTTATTACATTTTGTGCTAATCCTCTTCCAAAATACCAGCCATATGAAGCTAAATATACTATTACTCCTATTAATTTTCTTTTGAATATAAATGGTATACAGGCTAATACTACAAATAATAATATTATTTCTGCTGTTTGGTCTATTGGCTTTACTATAAAATCCATTCCCATGCTTCCTGTGAATGCTACTACTATTCTAAATGCCCAAAACATTATTATAAACATTACTATTAACCAGCTACTTAAATTTTTCATTTGCTTTTCTCCTTTTCTTTTCTGTATAATCCAATAGGAGGCTAGAATAAATTTCCAACCTCCTACCTTTTTATTTTTATTAGTCTTCGTCTATAAAATTGAATTCGTCTTTGAATTTTTCTTTAAATATTTCAAAAACTTCATTTAATACGTCTTCATCATCAACACTTACATAAGATTCTTCGTCTTCTGAATCTGTATCTTCAACTTTTAATATTACAACTTCATCAGCTGCTTCTTCTGAATCTTCTTCTTCAACTGGTAATAATACTACGTATTCTTCTCCTTCATATTCTATTACATCTAGAAATTCAAAAGGAATTTCTTCTCCATTTTCATCGTTTAATACGATTATATTGTTTAGTTCCTCGTCTTCTAGCATATCATTTTCTTTTTCGTCCATTTTTGTTTCTCCTTTCGTTTTACCTTTATAGGTAATGTGTTATTATATATAATAATGTATTTCTACAATATTACCAAAGTTAATTATAGTATTTGTATTTTTCTTTTTCGTATACTAATTTTTTTCTTCATTTTTTATTTTGTTCATATATATTTCTAATATATATACAGCAGATATTGTATCTACAATATTTCTTTTTTTCTTTTTATTTACATCTAAGAAATTCATTGTTTTGTGTGCTGCAACAGTTGTTAGTCTTTCATCTATTTCTACAATTAGAATTTTACCAAATTTACATTTTAATTTATGTATGAATTTTTCTGTTACTTCTGCTCTTTCTGTTTTTGTTCCATTCATATTTATTGGCATTCCTATAACTATAGTATCTATTTCATATTCATTGAATATTTCTTCTAGTCTTTTTAGTACTACTTTATCGTTTCCATTATGATGTATAGTTTCTAACCCTTGTGCTGTTATTCCTAATGCATCTGTTATTGCAATTCCAACTCTGCTATCTCCATAGTCTATTCCTATTTTTCGCATTACTACTCCTACTATTTTATTTCTATATATTCTTTAACCATTTTTTCTAGCAATTCGTCTCTTTCTATTTGTCTTATTAAGCTTCTTGCTCCATTATGGCTTGTTATATATGTTGGGTCTCCTGAAAGTATATATCCTACTATTTGATTTATTGGGTTATATCCTTTCTCTTTTAACGCTTCATATACTTGCTTTAATATTTCTTTATTGTCTATTTTATCTTCTTTTGGTATTTTAAAAAACATTGTCTCGTCGTTTGTCATAATTACCTCCTTATATGTAATTAATGTCTGTCTCTTCTTTTGGTGCTAAGTTTAAATATTCTTCAAGTTTTTTTGTTGTTCCTTCTATTGCAGTTCCTTTATAATATGTTGTTATTACCATATTTATTTTAGGCATTGCAAATCCTGCATCTTCGTCTTCATATAAGTCTGCATCACTTTGTGTTATTTTTAGACTTTCTAGTTTATTTTTTATATTTAAAACGAAATCAGTAACTCCATCTACTTCTACTCCAGTAAATACTATTACAAATTTAGGGCCCATATATCTTACAAATATGTATTCATCTGATATATTTTCTTTTACTGTTTTACTTACTTCTGTTATAACGTCATTTCCTGTATGTCTTCCTAATTCTTCATTTATATCTACTATATTTTTTATTTCAAACATACATATAGTGGATGTTGTAAATTGATCTATTTTTCTTTTTCCTTCTCCGTATAAGTATTCTTCAGATTTTAGTCCTGTAAATAAATCATTTCTCACAATGTTGTCTACTATGTTTTGACTTTCTATTGTTCTTATTACTGAAATTATGTTGTTTTTTACTACCTCTAGAACTGTTGTATCTATTTTATCGAAATCATGTGGAATTCCACTTTCTATTATCCAATAGCCTATATATACATTATCTATATATAATGGGAAAAACATTGCTGATTTTGCTCTTCCAAATTCCATTTTTTGATATGGTAGTCTTTCGCCTTCTTTTTCTACTGTTATGTATTTAGGTGTAGCTGTTCTTATGCTGTCTCTGAATATTTCTTCGGAATGCAAATTTTTTAAAGTATCCCAATGTCTTACATCTACATTTGTTGCTTTTATTATATATTCTGCACCATTGTAGATAACTATTGTTGAGTATTTTATATCATATTTTTCTATTAATATTTCATTTATTTTTCTTATTTTTTCGTCTGCTGATTTTTCTTCACTTATTGTATCCATAAATTCTTGTAATACATTTAAGCTTACTACTTTTTGATTTAAATTATTAAATTTATCTATTTTTTTGCTTATCAGCATATTGTATATCATTAATAGCACTATTATTGCGACTAATAATATAATAACTCCTATTATCAATATTTGCACCCCCGTTTAGTTAGAATCCTCTTTTCATTTTATCTAATGTATTATTCATATCATTTGAAAATGTACTATTATTTCTTTCTGCGTATTTATTGTATTTTGGATTATTATATTTGTTTTGTGTATTATTTATTAATGGATAAACCATACTTGCTAATTTTCTTAAATAGTTCATCATTTCTTTTGAATATCCATGTGTCGTAATACTACAATTTATTAATCCTTCTAGATATTTTGAATATGTTTGTATATCAAATGGTACTACTGCGTATCTAATTTTTTCTCTGTTGAATAGCTCTGTCATAAATGACATTGATGGATCATTATAAAATGCCATACCTGCTATTATTGTTTTTTCTGTAACACTTCTTACTCGTGTATATTTGTTTATTACTATTCTTAATTTACTTTGTTCTAACACATTTTTTGCTTTTAAGTCTCTTAAATATGCTGTAAGTGGTTGTATTGTTAATACATCCATACTTTGTACTAAGTAAATTTCTGTTGCTTCTTTTATATATCCATAGTTTGTTTCAAAGTCACAATCTAATAATACTAATGAATAATTTTGTGCAAGTGTTGAAAGTATTGGTTCATATTCATTAATGTCATTTTCTTCTCCTGGTAATGAAGTATATACATCTAAATTTTTATTTACTGGAATACCATCTGCTACTCCGTTTACTAAGTTTTCTGTACTTTGCATTGCTTTTGTTCTTAATGCTTCTTCATTTTTTGTATATATATAATAAGCATTTTTATTTTTTGTTAAATCTAATATTGCAGTTTTTATTCCTTGGTTTGAGAACATTTCTGCCATATTGTTTACTAAGAATGATGTTCCATTTTTTGATGTTCCTATAAAAGCTACTATTTTTTTATCTGCTGTTAATAAGTTATTTATGCTACCATTTTGTGTATTTGCATAATCACTTATTCTTGTTTCATTATAGTTTTCTTCTAATCCAGAATTATTTTTGTAATTATTATTTTGATAATCATTATATTGTTCATTATTATCATTATTTTGATAACTTTGATAATTTTCATTATCATTATAACTTGCATAACCATTTGTATTTCCGCTATTTATTGTATTAGTGTTTTCAACACTTGTTGGATTTGTAACGTCTGTTTTACTTTCTGTTTCAAAACCAGGTAATACACTTGGTTCATCAAAGTTCATAAGATTGTCCTCAAAACCAGGTAAAGTATTATTTGTTGTTTCTACATTTTTAAAACCTGGTAATACATTATCTTGCTCTTTTTCTGCATTCATATTTTCAAATCCAGGTAATATTCCTTCTTGCTCTTCATTAGCTGGTAATATATTTTCATCAAATCCTGGTAACATTTCTGTAATTTGTTCTTTTATTGGTTCTTGAACTTTTTTTGGTCTTCCTCTTCTTTTTTTAGTTGGTTCTTCTATTCCATTTATAAGATTTTCTTGTGTTTCGTTCTCTTGTTTTTTATCTTCTTGAACCTTCTTTGGACGTCCTCTTCCTCTTTTTACAGGTTGAATATTTTCTTCTCCATCATTCATATTTTTAATTTTTTGTCTTTCTTCAACTTCTATTTTTTCTTTTTTCTCTGGTTTAACTATGTGTTGGTGTTCTTCTTTTACTTGTTCAATTGTTCTAACTTTTTTTACATTTTTTGTTGATACTGTATTTGGTATAACTACAGGTTTTGTTAGTCTATTTATTCCTTCTCCACCTATTGACTCTATTTTTATTCCATCATCAACTATTGCTTGCTCTGTACTTCTTGGTTTATTAGTTTTTGGATTATATTGAGTTGACTTATATGGAGGTTGATTTTTTAGTTTTGTTGGTTCACCTGCAAATGCTGCAATTTGTTGATATTTTGGGCATTTTTCTTCTAGTACAGCTTTTACTCCTAATGGTAAGAATTTTATAATTATTTTTAATTGTTCATCTGTATATTGGTTTGCTATACTTTCAAAACTTTCTACATATTTTTCTTCGTTTTTTCCAAGTCTTTTATAGTGTGTTAATATGTTTTGTATTTCTACTTCACTAACATTGTCTTCTATTTCTGATTTATAGTCAACATCGTTTGAATCTATATTGTAGTATATTTTTGCTTCTTTTTTTGCACGTGGTTTATGAATTAATTCACATAGCTTATCTATACTTCTATCTTGTCCTATTAAAGTACTATATACACCTATTCCAAATAATTTATTAAGTATTGGATCACCGTTTGTACGTCTATCTGCACCTATTAATATTATTGGTATGTCTTCTCCTGAATTTGTTACCGCTTCGTCTGAAATTCCATCTAACTTTTCAAATATAAAATTATCCATTGCTTCATAATTTTTATTTGTAAATGGCTCTAAATCTTCGCTTATTACTATTCTTTCATAAGACTTATCTTTTTGTAATTCTTTTAATATTGCATTAAAATAATAAACATTTTTACCTGTAATTATTTCTTTATACATACTTTGATATTTTTTTATTATTGATTCTGAAATCTTTTCATTACTCACTGCAAATAAAACTTTCATTTGTTAACCCCTCCAACCTTTTACTACAATTGCAAATATTAGTGGTAATACTTGTGCAATAACAAATATTGTTATAACTGATATCATAATTGCAAAGCCTTTATCTCTTGTATCTAACTTTCTAATACCTAAAACATATTGGTATATGGCACTTAATGCTATTCCTAAAAAACAAAATGGAATACTATATACTTGCACTTTATTTAATATGTATGCTGTTAGTCCATATGTTTCTGAACCATATGCTACTTGGTAATCTTCTAATGTTTTCTTTTCTTTATCTTTAAAATCTACTATTTTACTTACTGCAGTATTTTCTGTGTTATTTCCTATATTATTGCTTGTTTTTGTACTTGTAGCAAATACTGTGCTACTTGCGAAAATACAAAATATTATTGCAATAATAGCTAATGTTTTTTTCATTTACGGATAGCCCCTTTCTAAGTATTTTTCTTCATAATTTTTTACATATATAATAATATAATAAATTCGAGAAAATAGCAAGGAAAAATGGATATTTTTTTGAAAAATATCCATTTTTTTGTAAACTCTTTTAATTTTCCATTTCTTTTGCTAATTTTCCTATTGCTTTTGTTTCAATTCTAGAAACATATGATCGCGAAATTCCGTAACATTTTTGCTATTTGCTTTTGAGTTTTTGGTTTTTTACCATCCAATCCAAATCGCAACTCTATTATTAATTTTTCTCTATCTTTTAATACTCTTTTTATAGTTTCATACAATTTTTTTACTTTTATTTTTAAATCTACTTCATCTTCTATGTTTCGTTCACTGTTTTCTAATATATCTTGCAAGTTTATTGTATTATCATCTTTATCCTTTCCTATTGGTTCTTCTAATGATACTTCTGCATTTACTTTTTTACTACTTCTAAAAAACATTAAAACTTCATTTTCTATACATCTAGAAACATATGTTGATAATTTAACATTTTTATCTATTTTAAAGCTATTTATACCTTTTATTAATCCTATTGTTCCTATTGATATTAAGTCATCTTGGTCTACATTTGTGTTTGCATATTTTTTACATACATGTGCTACAAGTCTTAAATTTTTTTCTATTAATATATTTCTTGCTTCTTCGTCTCCTTCTTTCATTTTTTCTAAATATAATTTTTCTTCTTCTGTAGATAATGGCTCAGGAAATAAACTATTTCCTGAAATATATCCTACTAAAAATATTGCTGAACTTATAAAGCTAAGAAAACCTGTTATAGAAAGAGCAAACATATAGGCACCTCCGTTTTTTCACTCATAATACATTATATGTGTGAAAATTTCAAAAGTGCCTGACCTTTAAATTTTTGTTTTCTATTGTTCTATGTTCCTTTGTTTCTATATTTTTTATTATTTTTTTGTCTTTCTATTTTTTACTTTCATTTTGTTTATATATTTTTATTTTTATTTTTTCTATATTTTTTCATTATCCTCTACTTTTTTATTTACTTGTTCTATTTTTTCATTTATCTCTTGTATATTAAATCCTTTCACCTCATTGTCATTTACATTATATTTTTCTTTAAAATTTATAATTTTTTCCACGCTATTATTTATTTGGCTTATTTCTATTTTTCCTCTTTCTACTTTTTTAGCTATATTTTTTATAACTTTTTGTATCTTATTATATTCTAATGTTCCCATTATCATATCATTTCCACTTTTTATTGCTAATTCTACTGCCTTTGTAGGGGAATATCTTAATTTTATTGCCCACATATTTATATCATCTGTCATTATTAATCCATTAAATTTATATTTATTTTTTAAATATTCTTGTATTACCATTTTAGATAAAGATGCAGGTTTATTGTCTATAGCTCTTATTACTAAATGTCCTACCATAATAGCTTCTGCTCCATTTTCTATAGCTTTTTTAAATGGATATATATCTTTTTTTTCTAATTCTTCTATCTTTCGATTTATAACAGGAAGTGATATATGTGAATTTTTTGTAGTTGCTCCATGCCCTGGAAAATGTTTTATTACTGGTATTACTCCATTATTTATGGTTTCTTTCATAAATTCTATTCCATATTTTGAAACTTCTATCTCATCTTTTCCAAAACATCTATTTCCTATGGCATGCTCATCTTCGAATCTTTTTATATCTAATACAGGGGCATAGTTCATATCTATTCCAATTGATTTTAACATTCTTGCAGTTATTTGTGCATAATTGTCTATTAATTCTAAGTTTCCTGTTTCTGCTATTTTACTTGCACTTCTAAAATTTTTTATTTCTGGTGGCATCCTATTTACTCTTCCACCTTCTTGATCTATTGATATTAATAAAGGTATTTTATTTATTCTACTTATTTCTTTTAACTTATTTATAGTTTTTAACATTTCTGCATAACTTTTATAATCTTTTCTGTATAGTATTATTCCACCAATCTTATATTTTTGTATCATATTAATAGTCTCTTTTGTTATTTCATTTTCTTTTAATGATATTATTAACATTTGAGCTATTTTTTCTTCTAGACTTAATTGTTCTATATTCAATTTATTTAAGTTCAATTTTTCCATATCCTATCCTTTTCATTTTTATTTTATTCTATCATAATAATTATTTTCATACAATAAAATATATGACTTTTTTTTTATTTTGAGGTGGTTTTATGATTTTTTTTATAAATATATTAAAAGGTGTTGCAATAGGTGCCGGATGTATCCTTCCTGGGATTAGTAGTGGCGTTCTTTGTGTTATTTTTGGAATATATGAACGTCTTATAGACAGTATTATTGGTTTATTCAATAATTTTAAAAATAATGTTAAGTTTTTATTTCCTATCACTATTGGGATTTTTATTGGAGTTGTTTTATTTGGAAATATTTTAAAATATTTATTTAATTATTTTGAAGTTAATATGAAATTTATTTTTGCTGGCCTTATCTTAGGTTGTATTCCTTCTCTCTTTAAGCAAATTGATAATTCTAAGACATTTAGACTTCATTTTCTTTTTTATACTTTGCTTGCCTTTTTTATTTCTTTATTTTTAATTTTTTTAGAAAATAATATGCATTTTATATATACTTTTGATATTAACTTTTTTTATCTTTTCATTTGTGGTTTTTTTATGGCTATTGGTGTTGTCTTTCCTGGCGTTAGTAGTACTGTTATTCTTATGTGTCTTGGTGTATATAATTTATACTTAGAATCAGTTTCCTCTTTGAATTTAACCGTTTTAATTCCTATGGGGTTGGGGCTTGCAATTGGTGGATTATTTTTCTTGAATGTTATTAAACTTTGTATGAAGAAGTTTTGGAAACAAACTATGTATTGTATTATTGGTTTTGTCTTTAGCTCTACTGTAGTTCTTATTCCTTCCATTTCTTACTTTTCTTTTACTAATATTTTTCTTTTTAGTTTTGGGCTTTTAGTTTCTCTTTGTTTTGAAAAAATAAATTGCAAAAAAGAGAACTAAGTGAAAAAAATAACAGATAAGAAATTATCTGTTATTTTTTATTGGCTCCCCTTGTTGGACTCGAACCAACGACCTATCGGTTAACAGCCGAGCGCTCTACCAACTGAGCTAAAAGGGAATATATAAAACCTGGCAATAACCTATTTTCTCAACAAGGTAACTCGTAAATATCGTCGGCACCTAAAGGCTTGACTTCCGTGTTCGGAATGGGAACGGGTATTTCCCTTTATGTCATCATCACCAGAAAATTTTATGCACTTTTCAATCAACTTTAAATAATATATCATAAAACTTTTTTCTTGTAAATAGATTTTTTACATTTTTTGAAAAAATATTCATAATATTTAAAATTTTTAAAGCACACTCAAAAATACATAGAAAAAAGTCTTTAGTAAACTTAACAACCTCTTCTTATTTAATATTAGTGGTTAAGCCCTCGATTTATTAGTATTGGTCAGCTACATGTATCACTACACTTACACCTCCAACCT
>CAKPGD010000038.1 GCA_934154515.1 uncultured Clostridia bacterium | reverse complement strand
TTTTTTGGCGGAAGCTGAGGGATTTGAACCCTCGCGGCCCTTGCGAACCCTAACAGTTTAGCAAACTGTCCCCTTCAACCACTTGGGTAAGCCTCCGTGTATTGTAGGTTATTTTTCAAACACTTCCTGTTATAAAATATAGAAGTCAAAGAACCTCTGACTTCTCTTTTAATGTTTGGCGCAGAGGGTGGGATTCGAACCCACGGTAGGCTATTCACCTACGCCAATTTTCAAGACTGGTGCCATAAACCAACTCGACCACCTCTGCAAGTGTTTGCTGATTTCTCAGTAACATTAATATATTAACACATATATTAGCTATTTGTCAATAGAATTTTTTAATTTTCCACTTTTTTAGCTTACTCTATATTTTTATATTAATTTATATTTTATCACATATAAAAAAGTATAGAAATTATAGTATTTTAACAATTTTCTATACAATTTTCTATACCTTTTCATATTCAACTATTTTTTTATAATTTTAACTATTTATACTTTTTTATATTGTATATGGGCTTTCGCTTGTTCCATTTCCTCCTGTTATTTTAATATTGGATTTTAAAGAAAAACAAGGTCGAAGACCAAGTGTAGACGAACCACCACGAGCAGCACCACCGTTGTTCACATAGCACAAATTGATTTGTTGTTGCTTGTTGGTAATCATCTCTTGCCTGTTTGGCTTTATTAAATATTCCATTTTGGCTTAGTGTTAAGTTTATTGCTACTCCCGCTAATATTATTAATACTACTATTGTTATTACTAATGCTATTAGTGTTATTCCTTTCGAGCTTTTTGCTTTGCATTTTATTTTACTTTTGACTTTGTTCATTTTTTTATTTCCCTCTTTTGTTTTATTTTGTACTTTTTGTTACATATTTATTCATTTTCAGCTTATTATTTTCTTTATCTTTTTGTTATTTTTCTTAATTATGTAACTAAGTTACTACTTATTTTTACACCTATTTTAATATTAAATATATTTTAAGTCAATAAGTTTTTCTTTAAAAAATTATTTTCTGCTATTTTTGAACATCTTATACTATTACTAGCTATTAAAAATTCGTATAAAAAAAGAAGCATCCTATGTTATTATTGGATACTCCTCTAAATACTATTTATCTAGTTAAATTAATCTCTATTAATTAACTCTAATATTCTTTCCAAATCTTCATTGTTAGAATATTTTATTATTATTTTTCCGCTTTTTACACCTGCATCAAGCTTTACTTTAGTTCCGAAAAATCCCTGAAATCTATCTTCTATATCTTTATAAATAGCTTCATATTTTTTTCTCTCATCTTTAGGAACTTTCTTTACATTATTTTTGTTTTTTATAGCTCTTTCTATGTCTCTAACGCTTTGCCCTGTTTCAATAACTTTTAATGCTATTTCATATTGCTCGTCTGGTTCAAATGCTAGAAGTGATCTACAATGTCCTTCAGATAATTTTCCTTCCATTGCTAAGTCTATTACTCTTTGATCCAAATTTAATATACGTAAGCAGTTTGTTACTGTTACTCTATTAATTCCCATTAAATCTGCTAATTTTTGTTGTGTTATGTTATATTCATCAATTAGTTGCTTGAATCCTCTTGCTTTTTCAATTGGATTTAAATCTTCTCTTTGAATATTTTCTATTAATGCAATTTCTTTATTTTTTCTTTCATCATCATTTCTAACAATACATGGAACCTCTGTAAGTCCTGCTTTTTTAGCTGCTCTCCATCTTCTCTCACCTGCAACTATTTCATAATATCCGTCTTTTTTAGTTACTATTATAGGTTGAATAATTCCATATATTTTTATAGATTCTGCAAGTTCTTCTATTGATTCCATATCAAATTTTCTTCTAGGTTGATTTCTGTTAGGTTCAACATCAACTATTTTTATTTTTTCTACTACTTCGCCTTCTCTTATCTCTTCCTTATTTTCTTTTTCTTCTTTAACATCTTCTATTATTGGATTTTCTCCAAACAAAGCATTTAATCCCTTTCCTAATCCTGTATTTTTAGCCATTTTAATCTCTCCTTATTTTTTATTTATACTTTAGTATTCATTCTTTTTTAAGAATTCTTTTGCTAACTTATCATATGATTTAGCACCTTTAGATTTTGGATCATAAACTGATATTGGCATTCCATAGCTTGGTGCTTCACTTAATTTAACATTTCTAGGTATTACTGTTTTATATACTTTATTTTCAAAATATTTATTAACTTCTTTTACAACTTGATTTGATAAGTTTGTCCTAATGTCAAACATTGTAAGTAATGCTCCCTCTATTTCTAAATTCTTATTTAAATGTTTTTTTACTAAATTTATAGTATTTATTAATTGTCCTAGTCCTTCAAGTGCATAATATTCGCATTGTACAGGTATTAAAACACTATCTGATGCTGTAAAAGCGTTTAATGTAATTAAACCTAATGATGGTGGACAATCTATTATTATATAATCATATTTGTCTTTTTGACTATTTATTTTTTCTTCTAGTCTATGTTCTCTTGACATCATAGAAACAAGTTCTACTTCCGCACCTGCAAGGTTTATATTTGATGGACATACATCTAAGTTCTTAACCATAGTTTGTTGAACTGTATTTTCTATTTCTATATCATCTACTAATACATCATATACTGAAAAATTAACATCTTTATCTATGCCAAGACCACTTGTTGCATTACCTTGTGGGTCAGCATCTATCATTAGTACTTTCTTACCTCTTTTAGCAAGTACTGTACTTAAATTAACTGCTGTTGTCGTCTTACCTACTCCACCTTTTTGATTTGCTATTGATACAACTTTTCCCACTGAAATTACCTCCATATTTTGTATTTTTTTTACATATTAATCATATATAAAAACACAAAAAAAGTCAATAAATTTTCTAATATTTATTAACTTTTTTTAATATTTTTTATTCAATTTTTTGTATTTTTTTAATTCTATACAATTGGCTCTTTTGAAGGCATTCCGGCTTTTCTTGGATATTTATTAGGTGTATTTTTTACTTTTCTTATTATAATAATATTCCTTTTTACATCACTATCCGGAAGAATTATTTCTTCTATCTTTTCTATCTTTCCTCCCAATACTTCTAAAGCCTTTTTCGCATTACTTACTTCCTCTTTTATATTAGACCCCTTCATGCATACACATATCCCACCAACTTTAACTAATGGTAGTAAATATTCTAGTAAAATATTAAGTGCTGCAACTGCTCTTGAGGTTGCCACATCAAATTTTTCTCTATTATTTTTTGCAAAATCTTCAACCCTTGAATGAACTGTTTTTATATTTTTTAAATTCAAATCATTTATTACTTCATTTAAAAAATTTATTCTTTTATTTAATGAATCTACTAATACATAATTCGCATTATTTTTTACAATATTTAATGGAATTCCTGGAAAGCCTGCACCTGTGCCTATATCAGCTACTAAATCACTATTATTTATATATTTTTCCACTGTTATTGAATCTATAAAATGCTTCATTATTACTTCTTTTGGTTCAGTTATCGCTGTTAAATTTATTTTTTCGTTCCATTCTAGCAATAAATTCATATATTCATAAAATTCTTTTATTTGTTCATCACTTATTGTAATATTTATTTTATTTGCTTTATCTTTAAAATCTATTAAAAATTCTTCTAAATTCATATTAAATTTTACTCCTTTCTCTCTCAAATGAAAAGCATAAGTAACTATATTAATTTTTTTCTTTTATTGTTTCTAAATATATCAATAATACTGATATATCAGCAGGTGAAACCCCTGATATTCTAGAAGCTTGTCCAACTGAGTTTGGTCTAATTTTATTTAATTTTTGTCTAGCTTCTAATCTCAATCCTTTAATATCTTCATAATTTATGTCTTGAGGTAGCTTCTTTTCTTCTAATTTTTTAAATTTTTCAACTTGTTCTGCTTGAAGTTTAATATATCCTTCATATTTTAGTTCAATTCCTACCTCTTTTTGTACTTGTTCTGGTAAATTTGGTCTATCATCATCAATTTCTGCTAAATTTTCATATGTAAGTTCTGATCTTTTCACTAAATCTGCTAATTTTACTCCAGTTGTAAGTGGTGATGAACCATATTTCTTTAAAAATTCATTTACTTTTTCTGTTGGTTTAATTGTTTTTGCTCTAACTCTATCAATTTCCTCTTCAATAGCTTTCTTTTTCTCTAAAAATCTTTGATATCTCTCATCAGAAACAAGTCCCACATTATGTCCTATCTCTAATAATCTCATATCTGCATTATCTTGCCTTAACAAAAGTCTGTATTCTGCTCTAGAAGTCATCATTCTGTAAGGCTCATTAGTACCTTTTGTTACTATATCATCAATTAAAACTCCAATATATGCTTGAGAACGGTCCAAAATTAAAGGTTCTTTTCCTTTTAATTTCAAACTAGCATTAATTCCAGCAATTAAACCTTGGCAAGCAGCTTCTTCATATCCAGAAGTTCCATTAGTTTGACCCGCAAAGAATAATCCGTCAATCTTTTTATATTCTAAAGAAAGTTTTAAATCAGAAGGAATAATACAGTCATATTCAATAGCGTATGCAGGTCTTGTAAACTCAGCATTTTCTAGTCCTGGAAGTGTTCTGTACATAGCGATTTGAACATCTTCTGGAAGAGATGAACTCATTCCTTGAATATACATTTCATCCGTATTTCTTCCAATAGGCTCAACAAAAATTTGATGCCTTTCCTTATCTGCAAATCTTACAACTTTATCTTCAATAGATGGACAATATCTAGGTCCTGTACCCACAATTTCTCCACCATATAAAGGTGAGCGATGTAGATTTTTTCTAATAATTTCATGTGTTCTTTCATTTGTATAAGTTAAATAACAAGGTAATTGCTCAACATTAGGATCTATAACATCATCAAAAGAAAAAGCTTCTGGGTTCTTATCTCCTTCTTGAATCTCCATTTTAGAAAAATCAATACTATTTTTATTAATTCTTGCTGGAGTACCGGTCTTAAATCTAACAAGCTCAACTCCTTCTCTCTTTAAAGCCTCAGACAATCTATTTGCTGGGAACACACCATCTGGACCACTTTCAAAAGAAGTCTCTCCTATAAATATTTTACCTTTTAAATATGTACCAGTAGCAACAATTATAGCATCTACATCATAAATAGCACCTATATTAGTCTCTAAACTCCTAACCTTTCCATTTTCTACAGTAATATCTACAATTTCAGCTTGCTTTAAATATAGATTTTTTTGTTTTTCCAAAGTATGTTTCATTTCAGCTTGATATTGTTTTCTATCAGCCTGAGCTCTTAAAGAATACACAGCTGGTCCTTTAGATGTATTTAACATACGCAATTGAGTATAAGTTTTATCTATATTTTTCCCCATTTCACCCCCAAGGCAATCAATCTCTCTAACTAGATGCCCTTTAGAACTTCCTCCTATGTGTGGATTGCATGGCATATTAGCAACGGCTTCTAATGAGATAGAAAATAATAATGTTTTCATCCCCATTCTAGCTGCTGCAATAGCTGCTTCACATCCAGCATGTCCTGCTCCAATAACTGCTATATCATATTTTCCCGCATTATACTTCATTTTTTATTTCTTCCTCTCTATCTATTTCAATTTTAATATTTTTTTATTTTTGTGAAACATTTTTATTTGTAAATTATGAAACAAATCTAAAATGTTTGCTAAACCTTTTTGACAAATTATATCTCATATGTACTTATTTTAGTGTGTTTTTATTTTGCATTTTTCATTTTGTCGAATTTTGTCGAATGTAAAATTTGTATTCGTTAATTTTGCTATTAAGTTATCCACATATTATAAACATTGTTTTTTACAAATTTACTACTTGTATTTTTTATACTACTTTTTAATTTATTTTTTTACCTAATTTTTATTCACAATTAATTTATATTTAGAATTTTGTATTTATAAAAATTCATTATTTTTTATAAAATTTCCACGAAAATCAAAAATAAGCCACTTTTTTATGTTTAAATATAAAATTAATCGCATTTATTATGAAATCTTTTTATTTTTGATTTTCGTGATTAAATTTAGACTTGTTTTTATATTTTTTCTGTTTATTTTTTATATATTTATTTTTATAAAAATTCTATTTGTAATTTTTAATTATCTATTTTTATATTTTAATTTCTATTTTTTAATTTTAATTCTTTATCTTAATTTTAACTTTTTATTTTTTATCTTAATTTAAATTTTTAAATTTTAATTTTTTTATTTTGTTTTTAATTTTAATTTCTAATTTAATTTTTTATTTCTTTCGATTTTATTTTCCTAAACAAAATTTAGAAAAAATTTCATTAATAATATCTTCAGTTACATTTTCACCTGTTATTTTTCCTAAATCTTCTAAAGTTTGTTTTATTGAAATAGAAATAATATCTATTGGCAAGTTTAAATTAATCGCATTTATTGCCTCTTCCATGCTTTTTATTGCACTTGTTATTTGATTTTTGTGTCTAACATTAGTTATTAATGTTCCATTATCTATGTCAATTTCTTTAATATTAAACATTTTCTCTATTTCTTTATATAATTCTTCTATTCCATTTCTATTTTTTGCAGATATTTTTATTATTTTTTTATTAGTATCTTTAATTTCTTTTTTATTTTCTAAACAATTATCTTTAATATCTATTTTATTTAATAATATAATTGCATTTTTATTTTTTATTAATTCTAATATTTTTAAATCTTCTTCATTTAATTCTTTAGTATTATCAAATATTGCTAATATTAAATCTGCATCATTAGCTACTTTTAAGGCTTTTTCAACACCTATTTCCTCTATTTTATCATTTGTATTTCTTATTCCTGCTGTATCTATTATTTTTAATGGAATTCCTTTTATAGTAACAAACTCTTCTATTGTATCCCTAGTAGTTCCTTCTATATCACTTACTATTGCTCTTTCCTCTTTTAATATTGTGTTTAATAAAGAAGATTTTCCTGCATTTGGTCTTCCTATAATTGCAGTTTTTATTCCTTCTTTTAAAATTTTACCACTATTAAAGCTACTTTCTAGCTCTTTTAATTGATTTTTAACTGTACTTAAAGTATGTATAGCTTTCATATTTGTAACTTCTTCTATATCGTATTCAGGATAATCAATAGAAGCCTCTATATCTGCCATTATATCTAGCAATTCATGTCTTATTTTTGTTATATTTTCTGATAAAAATCCTTGTAATTGATTTACTGAAGCTTTTGCTTCCTTTTCTGTTTTACTATTAATAATGTCAATAATAGACTCAGCTTGTGATAAATCTATTCTTCCATTTAAAAATGCTCTTTTAGTGAATTCTCCTGGTTCCGCAAGGTTTGCACCATTTTTTAAACATTGTTCTAATATTCTTTTCTCTACTATCATTCCTCCATGCGAATTAATTTCACACATATTTTCTCTAGTGTAGCTTTTTGGATTTTTGAAAAATGAAACTAATACTTCATCTATTATTTCATTACTTTCACTGTCAATTATATAGCCATATTGAATTGTATATCCTTTAATTTTCTCTATATTTAATTTTTCTTTTTTATTATTTATAAATATTTTTTCTAATATTTCAAAGCAATTTTTTCCGCTCATTCTAATTATTCCAATTCCGCCATTACCTGTTGCCGTTGATATTGTTTCCATTTTTCCTCCTTTTCTTATACAAAAAAGTCAAAGTAATAGAATTAATATAAATATATAAAATATATACTTAAATTAAAATCTTCACTTTGACTTCCGATTTTTATTATTTAATTATTTTTTAGCAATTACTACTCTTCTATTTTCTCCCTCACCTATACTGTAAGTTTCTACTTTAGAACTTTGTTGTAATTTGCTATGTATTATTTTTCTTTCATATGCATTCATTGGCTCTAATGTTATATTTTTTCCCGTTTTTAAGACTGTTTTAGATACTTTTTCTGCTAATTCTTCTAATGTTTTTTCTCTTTTTTCTTTATAATTTTCAATATCTAAACTTACTTTTATTCTTTCTTTTACATTTTTGTTAGCTATAGAAGATACTATGTTTTGAAGAGCATTTAGTGTTTCTCCTCTATATCCTATTAAAGTTCCACAAGTTTCTCCATTTATATTAATAACAATTGTGTTATCTTCTATTTTTACATCATATTTAATATTATTATCAAATTGATTTATAAACTCTTTAACAAATTTTTCTACATCTTTTTTAGCATTTTTTATTTCTTCCATATTAGAATTATATTCTTTACTAATATTTGGTGTTGTTCTTTTTTCTTCGTGATTATTTTTTTCTTCTTTTTTATTAATATTTTCTTTTACTGTTAATTCTACTTTTACAACTCTTGGTGTTAATATACTAAAGAAGCTTTTTTTATTTTCATTTTCTAATACTTTTATTTCTACTTTATCTTTAGATAATTTTAGTTGTTTTAAACCATTTTCAACTGCTTCTGCAGTTGTTTTACCTTCTGAAATAATACTATTAGGCATTTTCTTCTTCCTCCTTAGAGCTCATTATTTTATTTATTATTAATCTTTCTACTATCATTAATAAGTTACTTACAAGCCAGTATAAAGCAAGTCCTAATGGTGCAATAGCAGCTATTGATATAGACATAATTGGCATCATGTATGACATAGATTTATTCATTTGCTCCATACTTTGTAATTCTTCAGATTTTTCTTCTTTATTTTCTTTTGATTGTTGCATTTTTGTTGTCATTCTAATAGATACAAATGATGTTATAACATATAATACTGGTATTATATATACTCTCCAGTCATTTAGGCTTTGTGTTGGAACCTTACTTAAATCAATTCCTAAGAAATCCATATTAAGTCTTAATTCCTCTAAACTAGCTTTTTTATTTTCTAGCTCTTCTCTATTTTCTATATTTTCGTTCTTTAATTGTTCTGTTATTTCTCTATAATCTGTTTCAACTGCATTTATAATAGCTATTTCTTTATATGATGATTTCGTTGAATTTTCTTCTACTTTAGTTTTATATTCATTATACAATTCAGAATTTTGTACTTTTTTCATATATGTAAGTGGTTGACTTACCAACCAAAATACTGCAAGAATAATTACTAATTGTAAAATAGCACTTAAACAACCACTAAATGGACTAAATTTTTCTCTTTTATATAATTCTATAGTTGCTTGATTTAATTTTTCTGGATCGTTTTTATACTTAAATTGAATTTGCTTCATTTCTTCTTGCATTTTATTAGATTTTTTCATTGTTTTTTGTTGTTTTATTGTTATTGGTATTAATATAATTCTTAGCAATACTGAAAAAATTATAATTGAAATACCATAATTATTAAATAAATTATATAAGGCATTTAAAACATAGCCAAATAATTCAGATATAAATCCCATAGTATTCTTCCTTTCAAATTATTTTAAAGGGTCATATCCACCTTTGCTAAATGGATTACACTTTAAAATTCTTTTTAACCCTAAAAAACATCCTTTTATTACCCCATATTTTTCTATTGCTTGTTTAGTATATTCTGAGCAACTAGGATAATATTTACATTTAATGCCTAAAAATTCTAAAATAGGTGAAATTGTTTTTTTATATAATTTAATAAGAAATATACATATTTTTTTCATTATAATAAACCTGCTCTATTAAATAATTGAATAATATCTTCACTTACATTTTTATAAGTATTATTTAATATATCTGCTTGTTTATTCCAAATAAATATAATATTATGACCTTTTTTTAAATTATCTTTTTGTAGTCTATAACTCTCTCTTATTAATCTTTTTAAACGATTTCTTTTATTAGCTTTTCCTAATTTTTTGCTTATTGCTATTCCTATTTTATTCTTTTCTTCATTATTATTGGTTACATAGATAGTGACATATTTACCTCTATAAAATTTGCCATTATTAATTACATTTTTAAATTCATAATTTTTTTTCAATGTATCAAGCTTTTTCATTAAAATCTCCCATTCAAACTTTTTCTTAAAAGGAAGTTTTAATCTTATTATTGTACAAATAAAGACCACATACTTTTTCTATACGTGGCCCAATTCTTATGCACTAATTTTATTTCTTCCTTTTGCACGTCTTGCTTTTAATACGTTTCTTCCTGCTCTAGTTTTCATTCTTTTCATAAAACCATGCTCTTTTTGTGTTTGTCTTTTTTTTGGTTGAAAAGTTCTTTTCATTTTTTTAGCACCTCCTGTAATTTGTATTTATTTATACCGTAAACGGATTTCTTTCTTATATAAATGATTTTTAATCACATATTTCTTAATAAGCTTTTTAATTATATATCAAATCATCTGTTATGTCAATAGAAACGTTTAAATTTAATTATTTTTTTTATTTGTCTTGACTATTTTTAATAATTTATATATGATATAGAAAAATAGGGGAAAAAGAAGTTTTTTGTATATCAAAAATCGTAAAGTTATTATTTGCGTAGTTATTCACGGTTGTGTATAATTATGTGGATAACTTTATTTTCCTAATTTATATGGAAGGATGAATTATATGCAGCAAGAATTAGATGAACTTCTTACAAAAGCTAAAGAATTACTAAAAGAGGAAACCACAAGTATTTCTTATGATACTTGGATTAAAAACTTAGAAATCGAAAGCATGAATAATGGAAATGTAGTACTTGTTACACGTACAGCATTTAACAAGGATTTCTTAGATTCTAAGTACCACGATTTGTTAGTAAATACATTCAAATTTTTAACAAATAAAGAATGTAGTGTAACTATCGTTTCAACTGAAGATAAATTAAAAGAGAGTAATCAAAAAGTATTTAGTACTAATAATATAACACACACTAATGAAACACTAAATCCTAAATACACTTTTGATTCTTTTGTTGTTGGAAACAATAATCGTTTTGCTCATGCAGCAGCATTAGCCGTTGCAGAAGCCCCAGCTACAGCATATAATCCATTATTTTTATATGGTGGCGTTGGTTTAGGCAAAACACATTTAATGCATGCCATTGGTAACGAAATTTTAAGAAATAACCCTAATGCTAATATTTTGTATGTTACTTCTGAAAAATTTACAAATCAATTAGTTAATGCTATTAAAGATTCAACAACAGAACAATTTAGAAATAAATATAGGAATATTGATGTTTTCTTAATTGATGACATTCAATTTATTGCTGGAAAAGAAAGAAGTCAGGAAGAATTTTTTCATACATTCAATACTTTACATGAAAATGGAAAACAAATTATTATATCTAGCGATAGACCTCCAAAAGAAATTAATTTGTTAGAAGATAGATTAATTTCAAGATTAGAGTGGGGAGTAATAGCAGATATTTCAAGTGCTGACTACGAAACACGTCTTGCAATTCTTAGAAAAAAGGCACAATTAGATAATATAATAATTAGTGATGAAATTTTATCTAATATTGCAACTAGAGTTGACAGCAACATCAGAGAACTAGAAGGAGCTTTAAATAAATTAATAGCTAGATCTTCTTTAATTAATAGTCCTATAACAATGGAAATGGCTGAATGGGCAATTAACGAAATTGTAACATCAAAAGATAAAGTTATTTCTTCAGCATACATACAAGAAACAGTTGCAAAATATTTTAACATAGATCCTAAAGATTTAGTAGGTAATAAACGTTCTAATGACGTTGTATTTCCTAGACAAATTGCCATGTATTTATGTAGAAGTGTTCCTCAACTTTCTCTACCACAAATAGGAAAAGATTTTGGAAACAGAGATCATACAACAGTACTT
>CAKPGD010000037.1 GCA_934154515.1 uncultured Clostridia bacterium | reverse complement strand
GAGATAGTGAAATAGAAACAAGATATCATACAGCAACACACCTTTTAAATGCAGCATTAAAACAAGTAATAGGAAAAGATACACATCAAAGAGGTTCAAATATAACAGACGAAAGAATGAGGTTTGACTTCAACTGCGACCATAAACTAACAGACGAAGAAAAACAAAAAGCAGAAGATTTAGTAAATGAATGGATAAAAGAAGAAATACCTGTTACAGTGGAAGAAATGAGCAAAGAAGACGCTGTTAAATCTGGGGCAGAGTGTATGTTTATAGAAAAATACCCTGATGTAGTTACAGTATATACAATAGGAAATGTTTCTAAAGAATTATGTGGTGGACCTCACGTAAAAAATACATCAGAATTAGGTCACTTTAAAATTAAAAAGGAAGAAGCAAGCTCAGCAGGAGTAAGAAGAATTAAAGCAATTTTAGAGTAATCTAATAGGGACGGACCGATTTAGCTTAGCAAATAATTAAGTTGGCAAAAGTATAAATAGTAATTAAAAAATTAAACTAAAAATGACTGTCAATATTGTTTTAAAAGAGAAAAAGTTTGAAAAAAATGATGTATTTCGTAGACATAGCGTTAGCGGAGACAGAGAAAGGAATGGTCGTAATTATGGAAGATTGTATTTTTTGTAAAATAATAAAAGGAGAAATTCCTTCAAAAAAAGTATATGAAGATGAAGATGTATTAGCATTTCACGACATAAATCCAGCAGCTCCAATTCATATATTAGTAATTCCTAAAAAACACATATCAATGCTTACAGATTTAACAAAAGAAGATGAAGCATTAATAGGAAAAATTTATACTACAATAAATAAAATAGCAAAACAAGAAGGTTTTGAAAAACAAGGATATAGAGTAATTGCAAATTGTGGTAAAGATTCAGGACAAGAAGTAATGCATATTCATTTCCATGTATTAGGTGGAAAAGTATTAGGAGAAAAAATAGTAGGATAATAAGATAAAAATAAAAGATAAGAGGTAACTTTGATTAATTCCGTTAAAGTGGAAATTATAAAAGTTACCTCTTATTTTAAATAATTTTTATAGGAGTAATGAATAATCAAGTATTTAATTATATAATAAATTAATTACTTAATGTTATATAACACTTATTGTTCTTGTAATGTAACAGAAAGGTCTTTTTCAGAACCATTTCTATTAACTTTAATAGTTATAGTATCTCCAATATTGTGAGAGTTTTTAATTTCATTTAATTCATCCATAGTCTTAACTGTTTGGCCGTCTACTGATACAATAACATCACCAATTTTAAATCCAGCTTTTTCTGCGGCAGAAAATTCTTCAACAGAAGTTACATATATACCAACAACTAATTTATTAGCCTTAGCAAGTTCTTCAGATAAATCTCTTCCTGCAATTCCTATATATGGTCTTTTAACTTTTTGATAGTTAATTAATTGTTCATAAATTGGTTTTGCAGAATTAATAGGAATTGCAAATCCCATACCTTCAACACCTGTTCCAGAAAGTTTTAAAGTATTTATTCCAATAACTTGACCTTTACTATTAACTAATGCACCACCACTGTTACCAGCATTTATAGCAGCATCAGTTTGAATTAATTTAAATGTTTTTCCATCGCTTGTAACTTCTCTATTTACAGCACTAATCATACCAGAAGAAACACTACTTTGCATACCTAAAGGATTTCCAATGGCCATAGAAAATTCTCCAACTTGCACACTATCAGAATCTCCAAGTTCAGCTGCAGTTAAACCTGTTTTTTCTATTTTTATAACTGCTAAATCAGTTTGTTCATCTGTACCTATAATTTTAGCTTCATATTCAGTTTCATCGTTATATAAGTAAACAATAACTTTGCTAGCTTCTCCTACAGAATAATAGTAAGAAGAAGAGCTAGAACTTACAATATGATTATTTGTTAAAATATATCCATCTTCAGATATTATAATTCCAGAACCTTCGGCAGTAGAAGTTGTAGTACCTCTGTTAAAAATAGAGCTAACAGGGAATTCTACAGTTATACCGACAACAGAAGGTAATACTTTTGAAGCAACTCCAACTCCAGTTTCAGAATATTCTTGTAAAGAAACTAAATTAGTATTTACTCCATTATAATTTATAGAAGTATTATTGCTAGTTGTTCCAGAATTAGTATTAGTTCCAAAAATACTTTGCTTTATACTAGGAACTCCTAGGCAAGTGCCAATAACTAAAACACCACCAACTACACCACTAATAAAAGGTGCAAGAATTGTTTTTCCAAAACCTGAACTATTAGTTTTTTCTTTCTTACTTTTAGCTGTAAATTCAGTAACAGGCTTATAATTAGAAGTAGTACTGCTTTGTGAAGCTTCTTGTTTTGAATTTCCTTGATTTGAAGATTCAGATTTTGCAGTTTCTACTTTTTCAGTTTCAATATAATCTTTTTTTTCTTCCATTTTTATTTCCTCCTTGTAATTACTTTTAAAAATATCAATACTATTTTATACACATTTGAATAAATTTTACAACCTTTTTGTGAATTTTGTGTGATAATAATGTTGATTTTCTAAAAACATACATATATAATAGATATAATATATTGAAATAAAATTGAAATTAATTAGTAGAAAGGAAATGAAATAAAAAAATGAAAAGTCAAAAGGCTATGAGCCATTTAACTCTTATTATTTGGGTCATTATTATAGTAGCAATAGGAGGAACAATAATAAGTGGATTTAATAAAAGTATAAACGAAAGAAATATAGAAAATTTAACAACAGATATGTTACTAGTTCAAGGAAAAGTAAAAGTAGTAGCACAAGAAAATGAAATGAACTCAAAAGAACATCCTTTAATAGGAAGAAAAGTTCAAGAAAATTTGGATGAAGAAAAAATAAAAGAGTTAATAGAAAAAAATATAATAAATGAAGATAATGAGAACTTTGATAAATATTATATTATAGATTCAGAAGCTTTAGAAAAATTAAACTTACAAAGTAAGTTAGATGGAGAATATTATATTGTAAATTATAAGACTTATGAAATAATTTATACAAAAGGAATAGAAATAGAAAATGAAACAAAATATACATTAACACAACTTTTAGAACATAGAAACAGTAAAGAAAATAATAATGAAAATAAAGAAGAAAATAATTTGAATCAAATAGATGAACAACAAGAAGAAATAAATAGCGAGGAAGAATAAGATATAAATAAAAGATAAAAATTAGAAGGTAAAAATAAAATGAAGGAAAAAGAATTAGAAAGATTAACAAACTTAAAACAAATAGAAGAAGAAATACATAACCAAGGAATAGAATATATATGTGGAATAGATGAAGCGGGACGTGGACCACTTGCAGGACCTGTTGTTGTTGCTGCATGTATTATGCCAAGAGACTCAATGATAGAAGGAGTTAATGACTCTAAAAAGTTATCAGAGAAAAAAAGAGAAACATTATATGAATTAATAACACAAGAAGCAATAGCATGGGGAGTAGGAATAATAGATCAACAAGAAATAGATAGAATAAACATATTAAATGCAACAAAAGAAGGACTTACAACAGCAATAAAAAGTTTAGAAGTAAAGCCAGATAGAATAATAGTAGATGCATTAACAGGAATAGATACAGTAGGAATACCATATACTTCAATAATTAAAGGAGATGCAAAATGCTATTCAATTGCTTCAGCATCTATTATTGCAAAAGTAACAAGGGATAGAATAATGAGACAATGGGATGAAATATATCCACAATATGGATTTGAAAAACATAAAGGATATGGAACAAAAATGCATATAGAAGCAATAAAAGAATATGGACTTTGTCCTTTACATAGACTTAGCTTTGTAAAAAATATTGTAGGTAAAGAAGGAAAATAAAATGTACTATGTTTATATGCTTAGATGTGAGGATAATTCAATATATACGGGCATAGCAAAAGATTTGGAAAAGCGAATGCAAGAGCATTTCTCAAAAGATGAAAAATGTGCGAAATATACTAAATCTCATAAAGCAATGAAATTAGAAAAAGCTTGGCAAACACAAGATAAGTCTTCAGCCTCTAAGCTTGAATATGCAATAAAAAAGAACTTAACGAAAGCTCAAAAAGAAGAACTAATAAAAAATAATCAAGTATTTGAAAAATATTTAGGCGAAAAAATAGATGTAAATATGTATAAAATAAAGAGAATAAAAAGCAATTACTATTAATGTTTAGTAATTGCTTTTTATTCTTCTTTAAATTAAACATCTTTAAATAAATTATAATCAAAATTATATTTTATTATTCTCAATAAAACCTCTAATTGTGTCATATAAATAAGGTTTAAAATCATTAATAGGTAAAGGTTTTTTATATAAAATAGAGTGATAACAAGTAGAACTAACAAGCTCAACTATCATAAATAAAGTGATTTCAGGGTCTTTTAAACCATATGCTTTTGCATTTTTTAAAAATAATTGGTAAAAACCACTTTCATTATGTTCTGTATCTTCGCAAAGTCTATGAACAGTTTGGTTATAAATACCCCAAGATAAGTTTTTAGAAATAAATTTAAGTAAATTTGGAGTTTTGTTTAGCTCATCTATTACATAGTTAATTATAAATATAACTTGGTCTGGAAAATGTGCAATATAATTTTTTTTTAATTTTTTTATAGCGTCTTCAAATAGTTTAGAGGCTTTTCTTGAAATTAATATGTCTCTAATTTCATACTTATCTTTAAAATATATATAAAATGTACCTTTAGCTACACTTGCATTATCAACTATTTCTTGAATAGAAGTATCGTTTATACCTTTTTCAGTAAAAAGTTTAAATGCAGTGTCTAAAAGCCTTGTTTCTTTATTTTTTTCTACGTTATTATGGTCCATGTTGTATTCCTCCTTAAAGTTATTATTGCACATTTTAAACTAATGGTCAATAAAAAAATGGAATATTTCAAAAAAATGAAAAATATAATAAAAAAGATATTGACTATTAGTCAATTTCATAGTATACTTATAAAAGTGACCAGTAGTCATATAAGAAAGGAGAGATAAAAATGCATAAATTTGGAGAATTTATTTGTAAGCACAGAAAGGCAATTTTAGTAATCGCATTATTACTATTAATTCCTTCTATAATAGGAATGAAAGCGACAAGAATAAATTATGATATTCTAGTATATCTTCCAGATGATATAGAAACAATTCAAGGGGAAAACATATTATCAGAAGACTTTAACATGGGAGCTTTCTCAGTTGTAATATTAGATGATATGAAAACAAAAGATATTTTAAAATTAGAAGACAAAATAAGAGAAATTGACGAAGTTCAAAAAGTAGTAAGTATAGCAGATGTACTTGGAACAGAAATACCAGTAGAAATGTTACCAGATGAAGTAAAAGACAAAATATATGATGATAATTCTACTATAATGTTAGTTACTTTTAAAGATGCAATTTCAGCAGACTCAACAATGGAAGCGGTACAAAAATTAAGAGATATAACAGATGAAAGATGCAAAATAAGCGGAATGACAGCAACAGTTATAGATACAAGAAATCTATCTGATTCAGAAGTATTAATTTATGTAATTATTGCAGTTGCACTTTGTTTATTAGTATTAGAGTTTGCATTAGATTCATATGCAGTTCCAATAATTATTTTATTAAATATAGGAATAGCAGTTCTATATAATATGGGAACAAATGTAATGTTAGGACAAATTTCTTATATAACAAAAGCGATAAGTGCAGTATTGCAACTTGGTGTAACAATGGATTTTGCAATATTCTTATATCATAGCTATAAACAAGAAAAAGCAAAAAATGCAGATAAAGAACAAGCAATGAGTGAGGCAATAGCTAAAACATTAGTATCAGTAGTAGGAAGTTCATTAACAACAATTGCAGGGTTCTTAGCATTATGTAGTATGAACTTAACACTTGGTAAAGATATAGGTATAGTTATGGCAAAAGGTGTTTTATTCGGAGTAATAAATGTTGTAACAATTTTACCAGCAATGCTATTAGAGTTAGATAATTTAGTAGAAAAAACAAGTCATAAAGAAATATTACCTAAATTTACAAAAATAAAAGATTTTGTAATAAAACATTATATAGCAATAGCAATTGTGTTTGTAATAATTCTTCCAATAGCATTCTACGGATATAAAAACACAGGAATTTATTATAATCTAGATAAATCCTTACCAACTACACTAGACAGTGTAACAGCAAATAAAGAATTAAAAGAAAAATTTAATATGGTATCTATGGAACTATTATTAGTAGATAAAGATATGCCAAATAATCAATTAAAAGAAATGACAGATAAAATAGAACAATTAGATGGAATAGAATGGGTAATGGGCTCATCTAAATTAGAGGATTTAGGAATACCAAAAGATATGTTACCAGACAGTGTAAGAACTATTTTTGAAAATGGAGATTACCAAATGGTAATAATAAATTCTAAATATGAAATGGCAACAGATGAACTAAATGCACAAGTAAAAGAAATTAATAACATTATTAAACAATATGATGAAAAAGCAATACTAGCAGGAGAAGGACCACTTATGACAGATCTAGTAGAAATTGCAGATCATGACTTTAATAGTGTAAATATAGTTTCAATAGCAATAATATTTGTAATTATGATATTTGTTTTAAAATCAATATCATTACCAGTTATATTAATTATAACAATAGAATTTGCAATATTTATTAATATGGGTATTCCATATTACACAAATACAATATTACCATTTGTAGCATCAATAGTTATAGGAACAATACAATTAGGAGCTACAATAGATTATGCAATATTAATTACAACAAAATATATAAGAAATAGAAATGAAGGAATGGATAAAAAAGCAGCAGTAAGTGAGGCACTTGGAACATCAATTAGTTCAATAGTAGTTAGTGGACTTTGCTTCTTTGGAGCTACATTTGGTGTTGGAGCTTATTCGAAAATAGAGATGATAGGTTCACTATGTACTTTAATGTCAAGAGGAGCAATTATAAGTATGTTTACAGTTATATTTGCACTTCCAACATTCTTAATGATTTTTGATAAATTAATTTGTAAAACAACAATAGGTATGAAAAATTGTAAATAATAGAAAGGATGATTTATATGAATAAAAAAATAGTAAAAATTACATCTACGTTACTTTTAGGAACAATGATAGCATATACAACACCAATATTTGCCTTTTCAAAAGAAGAAAATGTATACTCTAAAATGAATACCAATGGTGATGTATACAAAACAATAGTAAGTACTCATTTAGTAAATGGAGACAAAGAAGAAATATTAAAAGACTTAACAGATTTAATTAATATAGAAAATGTTAGTGGAGATGAAACATTTTCTCAAGACGGAGATAATTTAATATGGAATGCAAATGGAGCAGACATATATTATCAAGGTGAAACAGAAAAACAATTACCAATTAAATGTAAAATTTCTTATGAATTAGACGGAAAAGAAATTTCAGCAGAAGACTTAGTTGGTAAAGCAGGAAAAGTTAAAATTAAAATAGAATATGAAAACTTAGATAGCCATATGATATATGTAAATGGAAGAAAAACTACAATGTATACACCATTTGCAGTAGCTTGTGGAACAGTATTTAGCAATACAGAAAATAGTAATATAGAAATAACAAATGGTAAAGTTATTAATGATGGAACTAAAACAATGGTATTAGGAATTGCACTTCCAGGTATGCAAGAAAGTTTAAATATTTCTAGCAAAGATATAGAAATACCAAGTAGTATAGAAATAACAATGGAAACAACAAAATATGAACAAAATAATATAATAACATTTATTACACCAAAAATAACAGAAAATAGTTTTTCTTTTGATAAATTAAATACTTTATATTCAAAAATAAACGAAATACAACAAGCAAGTAAATCAATAGAAGATGGAGCAAATGCACTAAAAGAAGGAACAGAAGGATTTAGCCAAAAGTCACAAGAATTTAATGGTGCAATGAAACAATTAGAAGAGGGAGTAACAAAAGCAAATAGCAGTTATTCAGAAATTAATAATGGAATTAATACATTAGATAGTAAAAGCACAGAATTAAAATCAGGTGCAAATAAATTAAATGCTGGTGTAGACAAAGTAAGTTCAGGATTAAATGAATTAAGCACAGGTGTAGTAGAAGGAAAAGCACAAGCAACTTCAGCATTAGAAGAAAGTGCAAAAACATTATCAGCAGGAATAGATAAAATTATAGCAGGGAAAAATACAGAAACAGAAACAATAAAAAAACAAGTAATAGAAGCACCAAATGCTCAATTGAAAAAAGGTTTAACAACAACTACAAAAGATGCAAATGGAAATGTAAGCTTAAGTGTTGGAGATGGGGCAAAACAACTTGCAGCAGGTACATTAGAAGCTATATTAAAAGATAGTACATTTACAACAAGCACAGGAATAAATTTAACAGACGCACAAAAAACAGCATTAGTACAAACATTATCAGCAAAAATGGATACATCTAAATTAAATGCAGGAATAGAAAGTGCAATAGACGGAATGACTAAAAAACAAGAAACAGGCTTAGATTTAATTAATAATGCCGGATTAGATGCAAATGGAAATATAAAGGCTGGTAGTACAGAAAAAGACTTAGGAGTAAAAGCTGGATTAACATCATTAAAATCACAAGCAGGAACAAGTATTAATGATGGAATAAAACAAATTTCAGACGGATTTGATAGTATAACAAATGGTGTTACAGAATTAAGTAATGGAACAAAAACATTAAAAGCTGGAACAACAGAATTATATAAAGGAACAGTTGCTTTAAAAACAGGAACAGCACAATTAAATACAGGTTCAAACCAAATGAAAGACGGACTAAATACATTAGAAGCATCAACAAAAATGCTTTCAAGTGCAAATGACCAATTAACACAAGCAAGTGTAACAATTAAAGAAGGAGCTTTTGAATTAGCAACAGGTGTTGAGCAATTCAATACAGAAGCAATTAATAAAATTTGTAACTATATTAATTCAGATGTAAAAGATATAGCAGCTCGTGCAGAAAAATTACAAGAACTTGCAGAAAATTATGAAGGAATAGCTAAATCTAACGAAGATGAAAATAAAGAAACTAAATTTATTATAGTAACAGATAGCTTAAAAGTAAAAGACGAAGAAGCAAAAGAAAATAATTAAAAATGAAAGCTAGTAGTTGTAAAACTGCTAGCTTTTATGATATTATAGTGCTAATGAAAAGGAGAGATACAAATGAATATTTTAGATATAATAGCTAAAAAAAGAGATAATAAAAAATTAACAAGAGGAGAAATAGAATACTTTATTGTAGAATATACAAACGGAAATATTACAGATTATCAGGCAGCAGCACTTATAATGGCAATATTTATAAATGGAATGGATGATGAAGAAATAACATATTTAACTCTTGCAATGGCATATTCAGGAGAGGTACTAGATTTGTCTGAGATAGGAACAGTAGTAGATAAGCATTCAACTGGTGGAGTAGGAGATAAAATAACATTAATATTAATGCCTATAATTGCTTCACTTGGTGTACCAGTAGCTAAAATGTCAGGAAGAGGATTAGGATTTACAGGAGGTACTGCAGATAAGCTAGAGTCAATACCAGGTTATAATATAAATATTTCAATTGAAGAATTTAAGAAAAATATTAATGAAATAGGAATAAGCTTAATGACACAAACCGGAAATTTAGCACCAGCAGATAAGAAAATTTATGCATTAAGAGATACAATTTCTTGTACTAATAGTATACCTTTAATTGCCTCTAGCATAATGAGCAAAAAAATAGCAGCAGGTGCTAGCAAAATAGTTTTAGATGTAACTTGCGGAAGCGGAGCTTTTATGAAAAACATAAAAGATGCTGAAAAACTTTCAAAAGAAATGAAAAAGATAGGAAAGCTAGTAAAGAAAGAAACAACATGTGTAATCACAAATATGGAAGAGCCATTAGGATATGCAGTAGGAAATAATTTGGAAGTTATAGAAGTTATAAAGGCATTAAAGGGAGAAATTCCACAAGACGTAAAAGATGTTACATTAGAACTTGGTGCATATATGTTAAAACTTGCAGGAAAAGGAAATAATATAGAAAAAAATAAATATAAAATATGCGAAGAAATAAATTCTGGAAGAGCTTTCCACAAATTTGCAGAACTTGTGGAAAAACAAGGTGGAGATATTTCATATATAGAAGATATAAATAAATTTGAAAAGGCAAAATATGAAATAGAAGTATTAAGCCAAGAAGATGGGTATGTAACAGAAATAAATGCAGAAGAAATAGGAAAGTTAGCATCAAGATTAGGTGCAGGAAGATTAAAGAAAGAAGATAGTATAGATTATACTGCAGGAATTATATTAAGTAAAAAAGTAGGAGATAGAGTAGAAAAACAAGAAAAACTTTTAACACTATATACAAACAAGGAAGAGGTAATAGAAGAAGCAAAAGAAGAAGTTTTGAAAATAATTAAGGTATCTAAAATTAAACCTAAAAAGATAAAAACAATATTAAAAGTATTGTAAAACGTTGTAAAAAAATCCAGTAATTCATAAAATGAATTATTGGATTTTTTTTGAATATATATAAATAAATTATATATTTTTAACATTTATAAATTGCAAGATATGGCATTCAAAATATATTAATATTATTTACCTCCAAAACAATAAAGGTCATAAGTTGATGTAAATAAATTATTTTTTATTACATAACCACTTTTATTGTTTAATTTTAAAATTAAAGATTTATCTTAATATTCCCATTAGAAATAAAACGATTCAAATTTTTAATAGAAATACCAGTATCGTTAGATAAAGCTTCAAGTGAAACAGGAGCTTCATTTTCTTGTAAAAAAGTTTTTAACTTAAATTGTTCTAAACTATCTTTAGGCATACAGTTTGGACATACATTATTTGAAGTGGCATAAAATGCACCACAACGACTACATTTATTTAATTCCATAGCAATTTTCGTATGATATAATTAATAATTAAAAAATCATACACTCCTTTCTTTAAAATTTTATTTATATTTCGACTTTATTTGAGCTTATTCTATCACAAGTAGAAAAAAATGAAAATAGAAAATGAAAAAAAAGAGAAAGAAAATAACAAAAATTTAACAAAAGGCTTGCATCTGCAAGCTTTTTGTGGTATCATATATAGCGTATAAAAAATACACACACTTTAATTAGTTTAAAAAGTGTGCTTATAAAATAATTATAAGTCTTTTTAAATGCTAAAGTTAGAGTGGAGGAAAAACAAAAAGGAGGAATAAAAAATGGCAGTAGTTGCAATGAAACAATTACTTGAAGCTGGTGTTCACTTTGGACATCAAACAAGAAGATGGGATCCTAAAATGGCTGAATACATATTCCAAGCAAGAAATGGTATTCACATTATAGACCTACAAAAAACATCTAAAAAATTAGATGAAGCTTACGAATTTATGAGAAGTCAAGCAGAAGAAGGAAAGACTTTCTTATTCGTAGGAACAAAAAAACAAGCACAAGAGTGCATGAAAGAAGCTGCTGAAAAAAGCGGTATGTACTATGTAAATCAAAGATGGTTAGGTGGAATGCTAACAAACTTTGAAACAATCAGAAGAAGAGTAGAAAGATTAAACGAATTAGAAAGAATGCAAGAAGATGGAACTTTCGAAGTATTACCTAAAAAAGAAGTTATTTTATTAAAGAAAGAAATGGAAAAACTAGAAAAGAACTTAGGTGGAATTAAAGATATGACAGAAATTCCAGGAGTTATGTTTGTAGTAGATCCTAAAAAAGAAAGAATAGCAATATTAGAAGCTAAAAAATTAGGAATTCCAGTTGTAGGATTAATAGATACAAACTGCAATCCAGAAGATTTAGATTA
>CAKPGD010000036.1 GCA_934154515.1 uncultured Clostridia bacterium | reverse complement strand
TTTTTTTCTTTTTATATTCACCAACATTAAACCATTCTTTTTCACTATCAGTTAAAGTTCCATCTTTTAAAATAAAGTGAAATTTCTTTATCATATCTTCAGTTAGTTTATCATCAATAGTATCTAACATATATTTAAATAAAGTAAAATGATTCTTTGTTTCAGTAGCATCTTTTAAAACAATAACCTTATCTTTGCTCGTTAAAATCGTTCCCGTATCATAGATACTTGCAGTTTCATCAGGTGTTATTGTAGATTCTTCAATATGATTTGTATTATAGGCAAAATCAAGTTGAGTCTTATGATAAAGATTTCCAGATAAATTCATATTTTTTTGTTCTATCAATACTTTCTTTATTTTACTTACTTCCATTTTTCTTGCCTCCATTTAAAATTAATTCCACTTCTTTCATCGTTCTATCAACAATTGCTAGTGATAAGAAATTGCATATAAATGCAATACTAAGTAAAATTTAGGATTAGGCACTTCTCGTTCTCCTGATTCTATTCTTGATATATCCGAAGAACTTATATTTGCAAGTTCTGCTAACTGACGCATTGACAAATTGTTTTCTTCTCTACCTTGTTGAATTAGTTCTCCAACTTTAGTTTTAGCCATACTTTCACGTTTTTTCTGAATTGATTATAGTATATATATTGCTTTTTTGCAACATTTTTAATTTATTTTCGCAAAAAAGGTTGACATTTAAATTTATGATGCTATAACGATGCTGAATTGCAATGGAAAAAGCAATTTGAAACAAAAATGAAATGAGGTGAACAAATGAATACATAAAAAGTTTAAAAAAGTTCTTTGAAAATTGAATAGAGTTAGAAATCGCCGATATGCTGACTCGTTAAATAAGTACAAGGCAAAGCCCATATTGGTACTGGAGTTCTAGTTAACTAAAAACTAAAATTAAAAATAAAAATGGAGGACGAGATATGGAAAAGCACAAGAAACACTAAATTTAATATCTAAACAATGGTGTACACTTGAAGATTTAATGGCACTAGGTGAATTTGATAGAAATTCTGCTTTAAAAGTTAAAAGAGAGATTAAGAATAAATAAATTAATTAATCAAGGATACAAAATTCCAAGTCATGTTATACCAATGAAAGAAGTTGTAGACTATTTAAATATTAATATTAACTATTTAGAATCAAGAGTTCAAACAAGGAGGTAGAAAATGAAAGCACTAGAAAAAATAGATACAAGCATAAAAAAAGACAACATTATAGATAATATAATGAAATCCAAAGTATTATATTGTTTAGTATCAAATGCTAAAGTTGGAAAGTCTATGTTGGCACTGCAGCTTTCTAACGCAATCACAAATGGTAAATAATTTTTAGGGCATAACACAATGTCCTCTCCTGTCTTATATATTAGCACAGAATCAGATTCAGGTCTAATAATGGAACGTATAAAAATACTAGGTTTAACTTTTCCTAAAGATTCATTTTTTATCAGTGATCGAGATGGTAAAAGAGAAGTTAGCATATTTGATTTTGAAATTGATTTACTAGAATTTTCTAAATATAAAAATGGAAGATTTGTAATTATAGAAATGAAAGACTAACAAATTATGAATAAGCAAATAACCTTTAGATTAAGCACTAAAGGTTATTGCTTATTTATGAGTTTTTAACCAATCAATTAATTCATTTTCATTAATAATACCCTTATTAAATTCTTTAACTTTTTCTTTAGCACGATTTTTCCAATCATCAAACTCGTGTTTTATATCTTCATTTTCAGAGCGTTTAGCATACATTAATTTTTTCTGATATGTTTTCCTATAAAATGCTAAACAAGGATTATCATTTTGCTTTTTCTTATATGTAGCTTGAATACCAATATCTTTACAAATTTCTTCATTTTCGTAATAAGTTATTATACAATATTTTTCAGGAGATCTTTTATAAGAGATAAAATACTTCCCACAATTTTGACAAATACCAATAGAAACATTAGAATTTGTTGCTATTTCATTCAACGATAAGTAAATTAAATTAGAAAGATATTTGCTATTATATATATTACTTTCAGATAGATTAATAATTCTATCGTCAATTTTATCTTTTACTCCCAAAGGTGTAATAACTGTAGCCTTTATGTCATTTATTTTATATGCATAGTTGATGTTATAATGAACATTTATATTTGTTGAATATTTAACTAAATTTTTATTAATTGAATAAGCAATAAATTTAGTAAGATAAGTTTTTATATTTATCTTGTCTTTTTAAGTTATAGGTATGATTAATACATAATTTTATAATATTTTGAAATTCTTTTAATTTTACTTGAGATTGGCAAAATTATAGATCTTATATTTTGGCTTCAAGTGAGGAAACAATTGGAAGGATATAAATGCCTTTTAATATTTCCCAATACAAGTTAATTAGTGTTGTATTTGCAGCCTTCATAGCTTCATATTGACTTTTTCTTATTTTATTTTTAATTTCAACAATGAAATTATTGTATTTTGCATTTATTAGATTGTTTTCCATTTTCAACCTCCAAATAACATAAATCTATTTAATATAATTATTTTTCTTTTATCTACTCTTATTTATATTTTCTCTATTTCTACATTGTAAATTTTATTTATCTATCTTCTGCTACATATGAAATACTAGGCTTTTTGATAGCATAATTTTTTCAATAAAAATATTATATAATTTGTATCTCTTATGCTATTTTTTTATTTAATTTTTTCTTATCTAAATTATATTGAAAGCTTATATTTTTCAATATTTTTTCTTTTTCTTAATCACTATTAAAATTTTATACTAACACATCAAACAGAACTAGTACCTTTGTTTTTTCATATTCAATCTGCTTTTCTGCTCAAGATAAATATTATTTTTTATTTAGAAATTTTTAATACATTTTTCTTCACAAAAAACTAATAATTTGTTACATCTATCAAATTTTTCGAATATATACTTGAAGTTTTAATTTATGAAAAAAATATGTAAAACTTCTAAACGATATGCTCATCACGCAAATTTAATGGGGCTTTTTCAGCCCCATTTTTATTGACTTTTTGACTCTTTTATAAAAGAAGGATGTTTTCAATAGTTTCTTAGAAATTTTGGCATAGTAAGCCTCCTTTGAAAGAATTAATTTTGAAAATAATTTTTTATATGATGGAATTTATTTAATTATATCATTTTTTTATTTCATTTTTTGTCGAATTTTGACATTTACTTAAACTTTTATTATATTTTTGTTTTTTATCCCTATTTATTTGCTTTTTATTTATAATTCCATTATATGCTTTGTAAATTTCTCCTGTTTCTGTATCATATACTCTCTAATATCCTAATATTGCCCCACTTTATTTTTTTACTTCTGCTTTGTTTTTCTTTAAAAAATTTATAATATTATATACATCAATCCATATTTGGTTAACTCCTTCTTTTTGACTTTCATCAAATATAAGTTGCATTCCAAAATGTAGATGTGGAACATTTATATTATTTACATTTTCTTTTACACTATATCCTGTCATTCCGAGATATCCTATTACTTCTCCCGCTTTTACTACTTTTCCTTCACACATATCTTTAGCATATGGACGGTCTTTTCTTAAATGAGCATAATAGTAGTATCTTTTTCCATCAAAGCTTCTTATTCCTATTCTCCAACCTCCATATTGATTCCAACCACATGCTTCTACTATTCCACCTTCTACTGCAATAATTGGCGTTCCTATTGCTCCCATTAAGTCATTTCCTAAATGAACTCTTTTATATCCGTATGACCTTGCATTTCCAAAATCGTCATAATGGCTGAATCCGTAGTTCTTTGCAATTGGCAAAAATGCTTTTATTCCATATTTCTTCTTTATTTCTTTTGCTCCATCTTCATTTTCTACTTCTACTTCATATTCGCCTATAAATTCGTCCAATATTGCAGTATATGCTTCTATATAATAAGAATATAATTTAGAATTTTGTGCGATAGTTTCCATCTTTTCTCCACTCTTTAATCTTTCTACTACATTATTTAAATCTGCTTGTTTGAATAGTTTAAAATTTCCTCCATATTTTGATGCTAAGTATGCTAAAAGTTCTATCCAATTTATATTTATACTGTTTTCATCATTATGCGAATTTATATCTATTTTGGCAGTTTTCTCCATTAGTTCCAATGGAACATTATAATCTACCCATTTTATATACTTTTTTTCTTCTTGTTTCTCTTCCTCTTTTGCAAAAGATTTAGCTAAGAATACTGACCCTACTATTGAACTTAATATTGCTAATATAATTAATATAATAAACATCTTTTTTATTTTTATAACTTTTACAATCATTTTTATATCTCCCATTATTTATATTATTCCGGTTAAATATAAAAAATTCGCTATATACACATTTTTTCTTTATGTAACAGTCAAAATACACATATCTAAATATTTTTTATGGCAAACAAAAAGACGAAGATTATTTCTTCGCCTTTTCAATATGAATTCATATTATTTATTAATCATGAATTATTTTTTGTTTACTAAATCTTTTAAAGCTTTTCCTGCTTTGAATACTGGAGCTTTAGAAGCTGGTATTTTGATTTCTTCTTTAGTTTGTGGGTTTCTTCCTTTTCTAGCTGCTCTTTTTCTTACTTCGAAAGAACCGAATCCAACTAGTTGAACTTTGTCTCCTTTAACTAAAGTTTCTGTAACTGCTTCAACAAATGCATTTAAAGATGCTTCAGCGTCTTTTTTTGTTGAACCTGTTTTTGCTGCGATAGCTGCGATTAATTCAGATTTGTTCATTTTTAATTACCTCCTATTGATTTCGTGTAGACGTATTTTATTCTACTGATAACATTATTCGCCAATGTTTTCCAAAATCCTTCTTTTTTTTCAAATATTTTTTCTTTCAATCCATTACGCCCGTAAGTTTCCAGTTTTTGTATGTTTTAAATTCCGCTATTTTACTATATTTTCAGTTTCTTTGTATATGCCCATTTTTTCTAACATTTTATAAACTTTATGCCCGTAAGGAATCATTAATATCTCTTCTTTTGTGAATATTTTTAATGCTATTACTGCTAAAATGTACACTATAATTGCTATTAAAATTGCTATTATTGTTACCACTTTTCCTGCATTTATACCTCCAAGAAATATGTATGCTGCATATGAACATACTCCCATTATTATTGTTGCTAAAAATGGTTTTAATATAAATTTAGAAAAAGTTAAATCCAGTTTCATATTTCTCACAAGAACTCCATACCCTATAGCAAGAGCTATTGTATGACATACTGCTGTTGCTATTGCTGCACCTGCTGCTCCAATTCCTTCTATTGGAACTAATATTAAATTCAAAGCAAATTTAACTGCTACACCAATAGTAAGTGCAATTGTCGGAACATATATTTTTCCTAAGCCTTGTAAAGCACCATTTACTGTTTGTTCTAATACAGTAAATATAATTTGAAGTGCACTCACCTGAAATATAAATGTTCCTTCATTTGCATTTGGGAATAATAAATTTAAAATTGGACCGAGCAAATATCATCATTCCAACCATACAAGGAAGACCTATTAACATTGTAACTAAAAGTGAAAATGATATTCTTTTTACCCCTGTTGACATATCTCCTTTAGCCTTAGCAGATGCAATTGCTGGAACTAGTGCTGTTGCAAAAGCTATGTTAAATGATAAAGGAAGAGATACCAATGTATCTACTTTTCCACTTAAAATTCCATATTGCTTTAGTGCTTCTCCTTCTGTTAAGAAACTTTGAAGTCCTCTTTTTACAGTCATTGAATCTATATTTCTATTTATAGAAGTAAGGATAGAACTTAATGACATTGGTATTGATACAAATAAAATACTTTTTACAGTTCCTAATATACTTTTCGTTGGGAAGCTTCCAGAAGATACTATTTCTTTTCCTAAATCTGCTCTTCTTACTTTATAATACATATATAAATATAAAAAACTTCCTACTGTTGCAAGTGTAGTTGCTAAATTAGCACCTGCTGCCATTAAATTTGTATTAACTCCTGAACAAATTGCTACAATTTCTACAATTAAAACTGTAAATATAGTTTTGCACAATTGTTCCAAAGTCTGTGAATTAGCAGTAGCTTTCATATTTTCTCTACCATTGAAATATCCTCTAAATACACTTATTATCGCAACAAAAAATATTGCCGGTGAAAGTGCTACAAGTGTAAGTTCTGCCTCTGGTATTGCAAGCCAATTATTTGCAATTAAATTTGCTCCAAAGAATAATATCATCGTTCCAACTAGACCTATAATTGCAAATGTTGCAAGTGAAATTTTAAATATCCTATGAGCTCCCCTATAATCTCCTTTAGCCGTATGTTCTGATACCAACTTAGAAACTGCATTTGGAACTCCAGTTGAAGAAATTGTTAATAGCAATGCGTAAATTGAAAAACCAGCACTATATATAGCATTTCCCTCATCTCCAAATCCTTCTCTGTTTGTTAAATACCATTTATATACTAGCCCTAAAAGCTTTATTAATACTTGTGCTATCATTAAAGATAACACTCCTTGCATAAAGCTTTCTCCTTTTACTTTTCTTTCTTTTTTCATTGTCATTTTTTTCTTCCTTTTCTTTTATTTTTTAGTAACTATTAAAGATTATATTCATAAAATAAATAATATTCAAGTAAATTTCAAATTTGCCTAGTATTTTTTTGACAAATTTAGCCAAAAAGCTTGATTTTTTAGTGTTTTTATAAGATAATATATATGTATATTTTATTTTGAAAGTGGTGAAAATCTTGAAACTTTTCGATAAATTTTTAAAACTATTAAAAACGGATAGAAATACGTTCTTAACATATATATTAACTTTACTATCTGCCTATTTTTTAGTAGACAGATTAGTTGAGATACTATTACTTATTTTTAATGGTGTATCAGTATCTTATTGGGGACCTTTTATGTACACATTTGCACTTGCGTGCCCTATATTTGCATTTTTGTTCTCAGGTGGTTCAAAATTTGCAACATCAAATAGAGTAAAAGTTAATTTATTTCATACATATGTAATTACTTTATACGTTATTGCTTTATCAATGATAGTGCAATGGATTAATATGGGAATTTGGACATGGCTTATTACACTACCTGGATTTTCAAATTTAGCAACTAATTTTCCAGAACTATTTAGACCAGCATTATCTGCAATAGCTATTTTCTTACCACTTACTACTATAAAACCTTTATTTGACTTCTTATACAAAGAAGTAGAAGATACAAAACTTTTAAGAGAATCAATTGCAGACTATGGTGGAATAAAATTAAATCCCGTAAACAAAGAAGGTACTGGACCTTACTCATGTGAAATGTATGTATGTAATGATAAAGAAGTTACTAGAAAATGTATTATTCCAGAAAAAAGCAGATTTAGCCAATTTTTAGTAGTTGGACCTTCTGGTTCTGGAAAAACAGCACTTGTATTTGAACCTTGTATGGCAAGAGATTTAGAAAAGAAATACTTCTTCTTCCAAACTTCAAAAGAAATGGGATTTACTGCATTAAAAACTGGAATTGCAACTTTAAATGCACCTTATAATAACGAATATTTAAATAATCATTTTACTTTAAATATGTTAATTCCTTCTCAAGGTAAGGAGGGGCTTTATGATACATATATGCGAAAAATGATTATTGGTAAATCTGGAGATTCTTACGTATATAGGAATTTAGGTTTAACATCTATTTCTCCTGACTATGATTCAATTGGTCATATGATAGAAATAGCTAAAAACTATAATATTCCTTATAACATAATAGATCCAAATGATTCAAATTCTATTGGATTAAATCCTTTTATACATGATAATCCATTAAAAGCTGCTGGTGTATTTAACCATGTATTAAAATCTATGTACCAAGGAACAATGCAAGATGTTTCAAAAGTTAATGTTGAAAACTATGCAGTACAAGCAATTGAAAACATTTGTATATTGTTAAAAGCTACTTATCCTATCGTGTATAAAGATAAAGATTATTTACCTACACTTGAAGATGTAGTTAAAATATTAAATAACTTTGATTTAGTAGAAAGTTTATGCAATACTCTAGAATCAGTAGAAGAAGTTGCAGAACAATACAATGTACAACTTTCTTACTTTAAAAAGAACTTTTATAAAGATGCTCCAGGAAGAGCTAATATGGAAGCTTCTGCATTATATGCATCTTCTATATTTGAAAAACTTTTAAGATATCCTGGTGTAAAGAAAATTATTTGTAACAGAAAAAATAATATAAATTATGATAAAGCATTAGCTAACGGAGAAGTTACATTTGTATGTACAAGACGTGGAGACTTAGGTCCAAACGTTCATAAAACATTTGGATTATTCTTTATTATATTAATGCAAAACTCAGTACTTTCAAGACCTGGAAGCGAATCTACAAGGATTCCTCACTTCTTATATATAGATGAATTTCCTGAATTCATTTCAAAAGCTACTGAACCAATATTCACATTATATAGAAAGTATAAAGTTGGAACTACAATATCTACACAAACTCTTGCACAATTAGGAGCAGTTAGTGAAAAATATAAACAAACAATTACTTCTAACTGTGCTAATAAAATTATATTTGGTGGTGGAGATACAGTAGAAAACAAATGGTGGTCTGATGAATTTGGTAATATTCGTCAATGGAAATTTAGTAGAACATATGATACAGATAAAGGTAAATATACTTCTAGCTTAGGTGGTATAGACTGGGCATGGTCTCCAAAATTTGCACCAGATAAAGTACGTTCTCTTCCATTTAAGAGTTGTTTATTTAAATGGAAAGGTACAAATGGTGCTTGGGATTTATGTGATGGTAAAATAGATTTTATGGAAGCAAAACATAAAGAAAAACATCCAAATAAACAATATGATTTTGAAAAATTTACAAATGGTATTGTAGAAAAAGAAGATAAAACTAAAAAGAAGAAAACTTCTTGGAAAGATGATACTAAATTTAATGAAGACCAAAATGGTGATTTAGACCCAATTAAAATGGATGACAGTGATATTAAATTTGTATATGATAACGAAGACGCAATTATATTTGACTTAAAAAAAGGTAATCCAAATGGATAAATTATATTGTATAAATTATAATTGTAAAATATAATTGTCAATTATATTTATAAAAAGTAATTATAAAAAGTAATCTTCAAATATAATTGTAAAATATGAAGAACTAAATAATTTTCAAAGCTAAGAATAAATCGAGGAGATAAAAATATATTATCTCCTCGATTATTTTTTATATTCCTAATAATTTAACCTCAACATCTACTAATTTATATTTATTAGTTTCCGCATCATGTTTGAACTCTACAAGCGTCTTTGCAAGTGTTTCTTCGTTTTGTCTTAAATCTGTTGAAAAATACAATTTTAATTGTGGTATTTCTACTTTGTTTACTACTATTGTTTTAAATGTTTCTGCCATATGTTTTTCATCTTCACATATAAATATTAATTGTGGCATTGTAGAAAATCCAGAATCTCCTGGTACAAAGTTTTCATAGAAGTCTTGGTATAACTTCATTTTGTCTACTAATTTCTTTTCCCATTCTTCTTCTCTTCTAACTACTTCAAATAAAAATTGAATTGCTTTTCCATTCTTAGTAAGTTTAACACTACCACCTGTTGCTTTAAATACTTTTCCTGCCATTTTTGCATTAATACTTGGCTTTGGAACATATGAATCAAAAGCCTTTACTTTTCTTAAATAAGCAATAATAGTTTGATTTCCAGCTAATCTTTTCTTTATCATTGGAACAGGTTTTGTATTATCTGTTGGTTGCCATTTGCAGTCAATACCTCTTGAGTTTAATAGGTATTTTCCCATTTTTTCTAAGCAGTATATTCTATATATTCCTTTTCCCTCTTCTGAGCTAAAATAGTATCTTGTTAATATTTTAGATTTAACAAGTTGTTCTAATTTATTATTTAATTTATCTTGTGAAGGAACTTCTATTCCTTTCCATTCAAGTAATTGCATAATTTGTCTTGATGTTATAAATTCAAATTCATTAACTATTTCTAATATTTTAAAATGTAAATCATTAATATGACCTATATTTATTTTATGAATAATTTGATTCATTGAAACATATCCATCTTTTCCATCAAATACTTTTATTTCTCCTTCTCTTATTGCAAATGGTGATACCACTGCTTTAATTTCATTATCTTCTACCATTTTTTTTCCTCCTCTAAGATATTTATCTTTAAATTTTTATACTTTAAACTATTCTAAGTTTAACCTTATGTTTTTCAGGTATTATTCTTTTTACAAATACATCTACAGGCTTTCCATATTCCAGTCCTTCTTTGTATTCTGCAAGTCCTACTAAATTAGGAGCAAGCTCTATAAAAATACCATTTTTGCCTTTTTCTGTTTCCCTTACAATACCTTTAACAACAGCTCCTTCTTTGAAGTTACTTGCATTTTCTTCCCATGTACCTAATAATTCTTTATAAGAAAGTGTTATTCGTTCAAGGTCTCTATCTATAGATTTTACCACAACTTTTATATTTTGTCCAATATCTAGTCTTTCATATGGTGTTTTTATCCTGGCTACAGATAAATCTTCTATATGAATTAGACCTGTTCCACCTTGTTTAAGTTTAACAAATGCACCATAGTCTTTTATTTCAGTAACCGTTCCTTCTAGTATTTGACCTTCTTTCAACAAGTTACCATTCCACGTATTTATTTTTTTACTTAAATATTTATTATCAGACTCATCTAAACCTTTTACTTTTATTCTATATTCCAAGTTTTTTCTCCTTATCTTTAGTTTATTTCATTATATAAATATTTTATTTTATTGTAAATACTTTTCAAAATATTTTTCTATAAAAAGCATAAATAAATAAAAAATTCCTAAGTAACTTTGTTACAAAGGAATTTTATTATTTCAATATTAATTATCCATTAATTTGTTTTGCAACTTCTTCAGCAAAGTTTTCTTCTTTTTTCTCTAATCCTTCACCTTTTTCAATTCTTGCAAATCTTACTATTTTAGCACCTTTTTCTTCTACCATTTTTCCAACTTTAACATCTGGATTTTTAACAAATGGTTGCTCTACTAAGCAGATTTCTCCATAGAATTTTCCAATTCTTCCTTGAACCATTTTTTCTGCTATTTCAGCTGGTTTTCCTTCATTCATAGCTTGTGCTTTTAATATTTCCATTTCTTTTTCAGTTCTTTCTGCTGGAACTGATTCTCTATCTAAATATTCAGGTTTTGCAGCTGCTACTTGCATACATACGTCTTTTGCAACTTCTTCAGATGCATTTTCCATATCTACTAAAACAGCAATTTTTCCTTCTCCATGAATATATTTTGTAACTTTTCCATTTTCAGATTCAAATCTTACGAATCTTCTTATAGACATATTTTCACCAATTGTTGCTATTTTATTTGTTAAAACTTCTTGTACAGTTTTTCCTGCTTCTGATATTGATTCTTCAGCTAATAAGTCTTCTACTGTTGCTGGATTATTTATAGCTATTTGTTTTGCAACATCTGCAACAAATGATTTGAATTCTTCATTTTTTGCAACAAAGTCTGTTTCTGCGTTAACTTCAACTGCAACACCTATTTTTCCATCTTCTGAAATATAAGCTGCTGCTAATCCCTCTGATGCTATTCTTCCTGATTTTTTAGCTGCTTTTGAAAGTCCTCTTTCACGTAATAATTCAATTGCTTTTTCTTCGTCTCCGTCAGTTTCTGTTAAAACTTTTTTGCAGTCCATCATACCTGCACCTGTTCTCTCTCTTAACTCTTTTACTTGATTTGCTGTAATCATGTTTTTTCCTCCTTTTATTTAAATAAAGGATAGAGCAGATAAAATGCTCTACCCTTTATTTTTATTATTAACTATAATTATTCTTCTTCAGCTGCAACTACTTCTTCCATATCTTCTGGTTCTTCTGTAGCTACTTCTTCAGAAATTTCATCTGAAGCTGACATCATAGATTCTCCTTGTCTTCCTTCTATGATTGCATTAGCCATTGTATCTGATATTAATTTAACAGCTCTTATAGCATCATCATTTCCTGGAATTGGGTAATCTAAATCTTCTGTATTACAGTTTGTATCTATTAATC
>CAKPGD010000035.1 GCA_934154515.1 uncultured Clostridia bacterium | reverse complement strand
CCCTCTACAGTTTGTGCTACTTCATTACTATTAGAAGTTATCTTTATTACTTCAAAAGGTGCTTGTTCTACTTTATTTTTTACTATTCCACTTGTTTTTATAACTTTTGTATTGCTATCTTTGTATGAAAGAGTATAAGTATAAGTATTTGTGTCTTTTGTATAGCCATTTGGCACAATTGTTTCCTTTGAATAAAAATTACCCATTGGAAGACCTGTCAATTTATTTCCATTTACACTTATTTGTGCCGATGTAGTGTTATTTGTAATTTTAATACTTGCTACTCCATATTCGTTAAAAGTGAATTTTGCTATTTCATCATCTTTTGAAAAATATTTTACTGTACCTTTTTTATTATAAATATCAGAACTTGCATATAAAGTATATTCAGCTCCTTTTATGCTTGCATCCCCATGATGACTTGTTCCATCAACTCTATTTTGATTTCCTGTATCTATATCAATTTTTGTAATTTCTATTTTTCCTGTTGGTTCGTCATTAACTATTGCTTGTGTTGCTGTTTGATTAGGTTTTACTTCTACACTATAAGTTTCTGTATTCAACAAATAGCCATACGGACTAGACTTTTCTTTTACAAAATAAGTGCCTTTCTTGATTTTCTCTAGTGTAATTTTTCCATTTGTTACTTCTACATCTCTATTAAATCCATTTGCACCTGTAACATTGAAAACAGCTCCCTCAACTAAATCTCCATTAGTATTTAGTTTGTTTAGCTCTAAATTTCCTAGAAGGTTTATTTTTAAATCCAAATTCATTGTTACTGGATCATTGTAGTGCATTGCATAAAGTTGATTTTGCACTCCCTCTTTAAATGAAAAATATATTGTTGAGTCATTATCTCTTGTTTCTTCTTTGATAATTCCCCAATTTTTCATCATTTCATCTGATATTCTGTATTCTTCTCTTTGACAGTCTTCATTAACTGTAATATTCATTGTATTTTCGCCTTTGTTATGCACAATTCTTATTCCTTCTGTTGTTACATCTACACTTGTATAATCTGCTAATACTCCGTTTGTATCAGTTATTGTTGTTGTTTCTCCTGCTTCTAATGTTATTGTTGTGCTACAAAAACTAGGCTTTTTTTGCATATTATCAATTTTATTGTTTATATCATTTTTAAACGCTATATATCTTCCTTGTACTGCTGAGTCTATAAATGTTGCACTAGATTGACCTAGTGTTTCCCATATATACTGTTGCGTAAAGACATACGCTTCTTTTACCCATATCATATCAGAAGCTAATATTCCACCATCTACAACATAACCACCATTATCTTTGTACCATCCAAAATAAGCAATTTTACAAGCTCTTTTAACAGTACTATTTGTTGGTGTATAATATTCTCCATTATAGCTTGTTCCAGTAGTAAAATCTACTCCATGCTCTGCACAAAAAACTGTCATTTTTTCTTTTGTGCTTGTATTTATCAATCTTCTAATCAATACTCCTGTGCTACCATTTTGATTATCTGTTGTTTTCATTCCAGAAGCATATTGCCCACCTGCCCAAGTTCCTGTTCCAGAAACAGCTAGAACTGGTTGTATTATGCTAAATAGCGTTATAATTAAAAGTATAGTTGCTAAAATTTTGTCTATTTTTTTAGTTTTTAACATTAAAATTTCCTCCTTTAACAAAAAAAGAACAAGCTATTTGCCTGTTCAATTTTTAATATTTTAATTTTTTAGTAAAATAAATTTATAGTCCATTTATTACAATATGGACAACTAAATACTTCGTAACCACTTGGACAATTTTTATAGTAAGTTTCATTGTCTATTTCATAATTTGTCCATTTATCTCCCCACTCTTTTATTTTGGCATTATATATTGCCTCTGCCTCTGCTTTGGAAGCATACCAGTTATCATTTGAGTGCGTACATTTTGGTACATTATTAGTATTTTTTTCTTGATCCATATTAGTATCAATAGTTTCTTTTTCATTGTTATTTGAATTTATATTTGTCTGTGTTTTACTATTTTTTTCATCATTTTTTATCTTATCTTGCTTTTCTTTTGTTTCCTGTATTCCACTATTTTTATTAGTATTTTTATCTTTTTGTTCTTCTTTTTGATTTGCAATATTTACCTTATTTTCATCTTTGGTTATGCTTTCGTCTTTTTCAACCACACTAACTACTTCATCAATTGTATTTTCTTGTATTTTTTCTATAACTTCATCTCGTTCTGTATTTTCTTGTACTGTATTTTCATTTTCAAAAACAGTAACTCTTTCTCCCTTTTCATTTACCTTACCATAGTAACTACAACTAGATATTATAAACATCATAAAAATTATTATTATCTTTTTCATAACTCTTTCCTCCCTTTCTAACTCTATTTTAAAAAATCTTTGTGAGTAAGACAAATGTACATTTTTTATTTTTTTTGATAATTTGTATATTCATATATATTCTTTTCAGTTAGTAAAGAGTAAGTATATAAGGGGTTTGTAAGGGGGAATTTTTTTTAAAAATACTCCCACGATTTTTGAGCATAGTCCTAGCGTATCATTTCTTTTTTTCTTTCCTCCCTCTGATTATGCTCTTTTATGCATTTTATTATAAATTCTTCAGTTTGCTGTTCTGTTACTATTTCTTTTGGGAGTAGCTTTTGTATTCTTTCTGCTTTAATTTTTATTTTTTCAACTTGATTAGGTTTTTGTTCTCCCATTATTTCTTCAATTTTTTCTGTTGTCAATCTTCCTTCTTGACTTAATTTTTTCATATATTTAGCTTGCGCTTGAGAAGGTGTTGCATCATTAAATTGCATTAAGTTAAGTAATGCATATTGTTCATCCTCTTTTAAATATGACAGTTCAACGGCTGGGTTAAAAGCTATTTTCCCTGTATCAACCATTTCAAATAGTATTTCCTTTATTAAATTAGTTAATCTAATATATCTATATACTGTGTCCTTGCTATCTCCAAACTTCTTTCCTACTTTTTCAGCTGTGTTTTTAAACTTTGTCGCAAGTTGCGAAGAAGTTAAGTCTGTTCTTTCCCCTTGTCTTTTTTCTGCTTCTAACCTCATTTTATAAGCAAATGCTTTTTCACTTGGTAGTATATGCTCCCTTTGATGGTTGCTATCTACCATTATTATAATTGCCTCATCATCATTATAATTTCTTATAATTGTTGGAATTTCATTCATTCCTGCTAATTTCCCTGCCATTTTTCTTCTATGACCTGCAATAATTTCATAATGCCCATTATTTTTTGGTCTTACTATAATTGGATGAATTATTCCTACTTTTTTTACTCTTTCTATTAAATCATCCATTTCCTCATCTTGTCTGACATGAAATGGATGATTTGGAAAATCGTCTAATTTTTCTATAGGTATTGGAATAACTTTTTCAATATTTAAAACATCTTTCCCGTTGTACTGGCTCAAAAATATCATCTAGTGTAGGCAACTTCATTTCTAGCTCGCTGTTTTTCAATTTTCAATACCTCCTTACAAAAATTATTGTAAGCAATAGCTGGCTTACTCTCTTTATCATAAGTAAATAAACTTTTTCCTGCCATTGTCCCCTCTACTGCCTTTACTCCTTGTGGAATAATTGTGTCATAAATTTTTATTTTACTTCCATAATTATTTTTTAGTGTTTGCAATGTTGTCTTTCCTACCTTTGTTTGCATATCTGCAAGAGTAATTAAAACTCCATCAATCTTTAGATTAGGATTTATTCTATTGCGTACTTTATTTATAGTTTGAATTAGTTGTGTCATTCCTTTCGCTGACAAATAATGAGCTTGCACTGGAATAATTACACTATCACTACAAGCTAGTGCATTAAGTGTAATCATACTTAATGAAGGTCTGCAATCTATAATCACATAATCATATTTGCTTTTTACTTGATCAATATAGCTTTTTAAAACATATTCTCTACTCATAATATTGACAAGTCCTACTTCTATTGTTTCTAAGTCTATATTAGATGGAACTAAATCTACTCCCTCATTATGATGTAATATTGCCTCGTTTTCTTCTAATGGAATATCTTTTATTACCTTATCAAGTACAGTTCCTATTGTTTTATCAAGCTCATCTGGATTTCTATATCCTAGACAAGTCGTCAAATCTCCCTGTGGATCTGCATCAATTAGCAATACTTTTTTACCATTATTCACAAGTCCTACGCCTAAATTTAAAGCTGTTGTAGTTTTTCCTACACCTCCTTTTTGATTCGCAATAGCTATAACTTTTGTTTTTGTCATTTGGCTACCTCCTTTCTTTGAATTTTAGTCATAAAATATGACTATGTTATTTCACTGATATGTAAAAGCAAAAAACGAATTGCATTTCTACAACTCGTTTATCTGCTATCTCTTAAATTATGCTTGTCCCTTATTTCTTGCTTTTTTAATATTGTATATAAATGTTTTGTTTTTTCTTCGTTATTTACTCTTGATATTCTTATATCTCTTTTTATAATAAAGTCTTTTGACATTTTAAAAGTTCCAATTGATCCTCCTCCATCATAAAAATTGTATCTTCCGTCTTTATCTTTTCCTAAATAAATAGATATTACATCACTCGACATTGAATTTGTTAGTGGTAGTCCCACATTACAAAACATTCCTATTCCTAAATTTTCTAATACTTTTATTGAATTTTTTTCTTGCATTTTATTTTCCTCCATATTTAAAATTTGGGTTGTTTTTTATTTATGCTAATAAAATTTGTCGAATTATGTTGTAAAATTGTTTTAAATTGATTTTGACAATTTTTAAGCATATTTCTTTTGTATATATGATTTCAAATAATGAAATTAGGCAAAAAAATAACAAATTGATAATTCAATTCGTTATTAAAAATCCTTGTAAAAAGGCTATTTATCTAGCTTTCATCATTTTCTAAATTTGGTACATCTAGCTAAGTGGAAATTGGTTTCCTATTATATGTCCTTCATCTATCATTTTTTGCACTAATTCTGGACTTGTATTTACATAGTGAGCAGTTATAAAAAAGCATGCCTTTACATCGTTTTGTTTTAATACTTCCAGAATTTTTTCTGTATAACCTGCCTCATATCCTTCGTCAAAAGTAAGATATATTTTTTTTGACTCTTTATTTCCCATTGCTATTCCATTTGCTTCATCTATTATTCTCTTATTCACTGAACCTAAATCTGGTTGTTCATGATTATCGTTTCTTTTTATTCCCCATTCTATCTTTTTTGTACTTAACTTATCCACAACATTTCCACTTGTTTGGATTGTTTCTTCTCTTTCCATAAATTTTATTATGCTAAAAGTAAAAATAGCTATTATAAAAATGCTTAATGTGTAAAATATTTTTTTCACTCTTTTCGCCCCTTATTTTTTATTATTTTATATTTAATGTTTATGAAATTTTTTAAAATTTATAACAAATACTTTTATTTTTTTATCTATTACTGTATTAGTTCATTCTTACTATATTTAACTTTAAAAAAGTTCTTGCTTATATTAAACTATCTTCTACTATTTTAGACATTTTTCTTATTTTATTTATTGACATTTTTTTCCATTTAAAATATGATAACTTTATTCCGAATTTTTAATTTAATTTTATAAAATTTTTATATTTGGTCTAATTTTTACAATAGTTTATGGGGGTTATTCTAATGGAAAAGGTTCAAAAGATAAAGAAAAATAAAATTTTATTTATATGTAGTATTCTACTTGGTGTCTTGTTTACCATACTACAAATTTGTTTAATTATTTTTTATTCACAAAATGGTTCTATTTATATATCTCTTTTTTCTATATTAAATATAATTATTTATATTGTTATTTTTTTGTGTGTTTTACCTGTGTTTTTAAATTATAAAAATTGTTTAACTAAAATAACTGCGCTTATTTTTCATAATGAAAATTTGCAAGTACTTTATGATAATGTTAGAGCTTTTAAACACGATTTTGCTAATATTTTGCAAGGAATTGGAGGATATTTATCCTTAAAAAATTATAGTGGTTTAAATGATTATTTTTCTGGATTAGTTAGGGATTTTGGTGAAATAAATAATCTTTCTGTTTTAAACCCAGATGTTATTAACAACCCTGCTATTTATAACATTATTGTTTCTAAATATAAACTTGCTAATTCTTTTGGTATATCTATGAATTTAGAAGTTCTTTTAGACTTAAATAAAATTAATCTAAGTTCTTATGAATTAACGAGGGTTCTTGGAATACTTTTAAATAATGCTATTGAAGCTAGTAAAGAGTGTGATGATAAGATTATTAATGTTATATTTAGAAAAAATGGAAATAGAAATGAGATAGTTATTGAAAACACTTATAAGAATAAATATATAGATATTGATAGAATTTTCGAGAAGAATTATTCTACTAAAAAAGGAAATTCTGGAATTGGTTTATGGGAAGTTAAAAAGATTTTAAATAAACACAAGAATCTAAATTTGTATACTTCTAAAAACAATAAATTTTTCTCTCAACAATTTGAAATTTATTATATTTAAATAAAAAAATTATTAACCAAAAAGATAATTAAGTAAAAAGCAAGAATAGTTTAGTTTTATGCACTTGTTTAATCTCGTTTAAACTTACTTTTAAAAAACTTTTTAAACTATTCTTGTTTTTTGTTTACACTTTTTTACTGGATTAAATCTCTTTTATGCCTTCTAATATTTTCCAAGTTCCATTTATTTCTGGTAGTACCTTAAATGTCATTCGTTCTTTTGTTATAGGATGTAGAATACTTAATTCATATGCCCATAATGCTATTTGCTTGCCATGACCTCTTCCACCATATTTCTGGTCTCCGTATATACTATGGTTTCTACTAGATAGTTGAACTCTAATTTGATGATGTCTTCCTGTATGTAAGTTTATTTTTAGTACTGATAAATCTATTTCTTTATTGTATTTTAAAACTTCATAATCTAGTGATGCGAATTTTGCATTTTTTGTACCTTCTTTAACTACTTTGCTCATGTTTGCTTTCTCATTTTTTAATAAGTAATCTTCTAATGTTTCTGCTTTATTTTCCATTTTTCCATTTACTACTACTAGATATTTCTTTTTAAAATCTTTTACCCTTACTTGTTCACTTAGTCTCGAAGCCGCTTTTGATGTTTTTGCAAACACCATAACTCCGCCTACTGGTCTGTCTAATCTATGTACTAGCCCTAAATATACTTCTCCTGGTTTATTATATTTTTCTTTTATGTATTTTTTTATTATAGTTAGCATATCTACATCACCTGTTTTATCTGCTTGTGATGGTATGTTTACCATTTTTTCTACTACTATTATGTGGTTATCTTCATAGATTACGTTTAATTTTTGCATTAAATTCTCCTTCTACTTTTCCCATCTTCCATAAATTCCACAAGGAAGAACTAATTTTGAATTTGTCATTGGAAGACCTATTTCTCCATTTGAAACTTTGCCTCCATATTTTTTTGCTATATTTAAATTTAATAAATTTTCTAGAACAGTGCTTGATATTCCTGTTGTATATGAATTTATTAAAAAGAATAATGGATTCTCTGATAATACCTGTGCACAAAGTTCTACTAAATCACATATATTTTCTTCAAATTTCCATACTTCTCCATTTGCTCCTCTACCATAAGAAGGTGGATCCATTATTATTGCATCATATTTGTTTCCTCTTCTTATTTCTCTATTAACAAATTTTACAACATCATCCACTATATATCTTACTGGTCTTTCTTGTAAGCCAGAGGCTTGTACATTTTCTTTCGCCCAAGCTACCATTCCTTTTGAACTGTCTACATGGCATACACTAGCTCCTGCAGATAAACAAGCCACTGTTGCACCACCTGTATATGCAAATAAATTTAATACCTTTATTTCTCTTTTTTCACTTTTTATTTTTTCTATCATCCAATCCCAATTTGCTGCTTGTTCTGGGAATAAACCTGTATGTTTAAATCCCATTGGTTTTATATTAAATGTTAAGTTTTTGTATCTTATTTGCCAAGCATTAGGAACTTTCTTTTTATATTCCCAACTTCCTCCTCCAGTATTGCTTCTATTGTATCTTGCATTTATTTCTTTCCATTTATTTGGAAAGCTCTTGTTTTTCCAAATTATTTGTGGGTCTGGACGTACTAAAATAATGTCTTTCCATCTTTCTAGTTTTTCTCCATCTGCCATATCTAATATTTCATAATCTTTCCAATTATTTGCTATTATCATTTTATTATTGCATAGCTATATTTAATATTTTAAATATAACATACTCTCCTTCCATATTTTATTTCTCGTTAATTATAGCAGATTTTTGTTTATATTTCAACTAATGTAAAAAGGCATTGACATTAATGCAAAAAGGCATTGAATATATATTTGTAATATATTTTACTAATACTGTTTATGCATGTCTTATAGCGTAATTAGAATATTTATAAACTTTGAAACCATGCATAAATCTACAACTATAAGTATGCTTGTTAGAGATAGAGTTAATGTTATAAATTTGTTTTCTTTATATATTTTGGCTATTTTCCTTCCGAATTTTTTTACACTTTTACCAAACTTTCCTACTTTTTCTCCGTATTGTACATTTAAAATAATATCTTTAGTATATTCCATAAAAAATCCCCCTTATTTATATTTCATAGTTATACTATGCCTTATTAATATATATTCGTTTATTCCATTTTTATGATAAAAATCGTATACAAAATTTTTACAATTTTCGTATACCTCTTGACAAATAAGTGCATAATATGTAAAATATAAAATAATTTTTATATTGCTATGAAGATGAAAGATTTTACAGATTCCTAACAGAGAGTGAAGGTGAATGCGCTGAGAGCCTTCTTAGAAGAACGTATTATTCGAAACACATTGGAGCAATTTTGTTAAAGTGGAAAGCTAAACTTTTATGTTGTGCTTTCAAGATAGGGTGGCACCGCGGAAAGTATTTCGTCCCTGCAGTAATGCAGTGGGCGTTTTTGTTTGCTTACTTTTCGTCCCTATGAAGAAAGGAGTGTTTTTTTATGAGTATTTACAGAACTCACACATGTAACGAGATTAGTTTGGAGGATGTTGGCAAAAAAGTTAAAATAGCTGGCTTTGTTCAAACGATTAGAGATTTTGGAGGACTAGTTTTTCTAGACATTAGAGATATGTATGGTGTAACACAAGTTGTAACTTCTGCTGATGAAGCTGATGTTGATTTTGCATCTCATATTCCTGTTGAATCCTCTGTTAGCGTTGAAGGTATTATTAGAAAAAGAGACCCTGAGACTGTTAACGAAAAAATTAAAACTGGTTTAGTTGAAATTGCAATCGAAAATATTGAAATTTTAGGTAAACGTACTAAAAATTTACCTTTTGAAGTAAACTCTGATTCTCAAGTAAGAGAAGATTTGAGACTTCAATATAGATTTTTAGATTTAAGAAATGAAAAATTAAAAAATAACTTAGTTTTAAGAGCTAATGTTATTCAATTTTTAAGAAACCAAATGATAGAGCAAGGATTTTTAGAAGTTCAAACTCCTATCCTTACAAGCTCATCACCTGAAGGTGCTAGAGATTATTTAGTACCAAGTAGACTTCATCCTGGAAAGTTTTATGCACTTCCACAAGCGCCACAACAATTTAAACAACTTTTAATGGTTTCTGGAATAGATAAATATTTTCAAATAGCACCTTGTTTCAGAGATGAGGATGCAAGAGCAGATAGAGCACCTGGGGAGTTCTATCAATTAGATATGGAAATGAGCTATGCTACACAAGAAGATGTATTTGCTGCTATTGAACCTGTTGTTTATAACACTTTTACTAAATTTTCTGATAAAAAAGTGGCTGAATATCCATTTCCTAGAATTCCATATAAAGAGGCTATGCTTAAATATGGTAGCGATAAACCTGATTTAAGAAATCCTCTTATCATTATTGATTTATCTGATTTCTTTAACAAATGTACTTTTAAACCATTTATAGGAAGAACTGTAAGAGCTATAAAAGTTTGTGGACATATGTCTAAAGGTTTCCACGAAAAAATGCTTGAATACGCTATGAGTATTGGCATGGGTGGCCTTGGATACTTAGAAGTTATGGAAGATTTAAGTTTTAAAGGACCTATTGATAAATTTATTCCAGAAGAATTAAAGAAAGAGCTTATAAGTTTAGCTGACTTAAAAGAAAATGACACTATTTTCTTTATTGCAGATAGTGAAAAAAGAGCAACTGAACTTGCTGGTCAAATTAGAACTGAACTTGGAGAACGTTTAGATTTAGTTGATAAGAGTATGTTTAAATTCTGTTGGATTATAGATTTTCCAATGTATGAACTAGACGAGAGAGGAAACATTGCATTTAACCATAATCCATTTTCTATGCCTCAAGGCGGAATGGAAGCTTTAAATACTATGAATCCTTTAGATATTGTTGCATATCAATATGATATTGTATGTAATGGTATAGAACTTTCTTCTGGTGCTGTTAGAAACCATGATCCAGAAATAATGGTAAAAGCATTTGAACTTGCTGGATATAGCAAAGAACATATTGAAGAAAAATTTCCTGCATTATTTAATGCATTTCAATATGGTGCTCCACCACATGCTGGTATTGCACCTGGTGTAGATAGAATGCTTATGCTTTTAACAGAAAGTGAAACTATTCGTGAAGTTATAGCTTTTCCTATGAATAGTAGAGCAGAAGATTTAATGATGGGAGCTCCTGGCAATGTTACAAGAGAGCAATTAAGAGATGTTCATATAAAATTAGATATAAAGTAATATAAAAAGTTAAATAATGAATATGTTGTATTTTAAAAAATCCCCTAGCTTTCGCTAGGGAATTTTTTATTTTACAGGAAGTATGCGGTAGATTTCCACAATAACCTGAGCTCCATTTGTATGTGCCCAGATCATAATTGGATAATCCAGTGTGTTTGTAAACCAGAAGTTGGAAGATTTATAGCTAACAGTTGCATCCATTCCATCTTCAATATATGAAGATTTTAAGGAATGTTCATTTTTGTGTATGTCACTTATACCAGCTCTTAATATTGCATTATATAGAGTTGTACTTACCTGACATACTCCACCTCCATAGCCTGTTGTAGACTTTTTGTTCACAATTACGCCTGCCTTTTTGTATCCGTTTTCCTTGCTTGCATTTCCTACAACTCCACCTTCCCAGTTTTTTCCGTACCAATTGAACTCATCTTCTGGAAGCATAATATAACCGTTAATTGCTTCTGACGCTTTTGACATATTAAAATTTCTATTTTCTGAACTGTCTTTTTTGGTTACAACTGCTGCAGATATGAGTTCGTAACTTTGTACATCCAGACTTTGAGTTTGTAAATATTTTTTACTCACAAATCCAGTTGTACCATTGGTAGTCAAAACTTCTATCCAATTCTCAGACTCTTCTGCTCCCAGAATTACAACTTCACCTGGTTTTAGTTTTTCAAGAACTGTTGCATCTTCTTTTGGTTCTGTTCGTACATTTAGCCGCTTTTTATAACTATCTAGTACTACATATGCTTTAAGTTCTGCTCCATATTCTTGGTTTTGGTCACTTACCTGTTCTATTTTGTTTTTCTCTTCTGTTTCTCCTTTGCTGTTTTCTGTAACAATCATTTCTTCCGTTGTTACTGTCTCTTCTTGAGTTTCATCTGCTCTTACAATTGTAGTAAAAACGTTAGATGTACTAACCACTACAATTGTCATTAAAAGAATTACTTTTAATGTTTTAAACCGACTTTTCATTTTTTTAAGTCCTCCTAAATATTTTTTGCGCTAGAATATATTATACTACCTTATGTTTCTTTTTTCAATCCCTGACTCTTTTTTTTCTATTTATTTGTTCTTTTGTCATAATTATGTATTATAATTCATATACTTATATTATTACTTATTAACAAGTTTCGTTCTTAATAGGAGGGATTTATTATGGTATCAAAACAAACTGAGTTAAAAAACCGGGTGCTAGAAGAAGCACGTTATTTCGTGGATAATTCTTCCACTGTTCGCAATACCGCTAAAGCTTTTGAAATTTCTAAAAGTACTGTCTTTATAGATCTTACCAAACGGCTTCCAGATTATAACTTTGCTTTATATCTCGAGGTTCTTAAGATTCTAAATAAAAACAAACTTGAAAGAGCTTTAAGAGGCGGACTTGCTTTTGCTACTAAGTTTAATAAAAAAAGTTTATGAGTTAAAAAAATCCGACGTTTATGTGAATGTCGGATTTTTATTTTTAATTTTATTTTTATGTTATATATTTATATTTTACTTATTTCCATAGTAACTATCTATTAAAATTTGTTTTAATTCTGAAACTAATGGAAGTCTTGGGTTTGCTGTTGTACATTGATCTTCAAA
>CAKPGD010000034.1 GCA_934154515.1 uncultured Clostridia bacterium | reverse complement strand
CATTAAGAGATAGATTTGGTATAGTAGATAGGCTAGAACTATATTCAATAAAAGACTTATCAACAATAATAAAAAGGTCAGCAAAAATATTAAAAATAGAAATAGATGAAGATTCAAGCATAGAAATTGCAAGGCGTTCAAGAGGAACACCAAGAATTGCAAATAGACTATTAAAAAGAGTTAGAGATTATGCACTAGTTTTAAGTGATGGGAATATAAACTTAGAAATAACAAAACATGCATTAAATAGACTAGGAATAGACGAATTGGGGCTTGATGAAATAGATAGAAGAATATTAGAAACAATGATAATAACATATGCAGGAAGACCAGTTGGAATAGAAACAATAGCAACAACAATAGGAGAAGAAGTAGATACAATAGAAGATGTATATGAGCCATATCTTATTCAAATTGGATTTATAGCAAGAACGCCAAGAGGAAGAATAGCAACGCCTTTAGGTTATAAACATATAGGAAAAGAACTAACTATAAATCAATAAAGTATTAAAAATACCGAAAAAAAGGGGAAAACAAATGTCAATATTATATGTAATTTCTACAATTATATTATTCGTATCAGCAATAATAGTAGAAAAATCAAAAGAAAAAATAGAAATAACAAAAAGCATAGCATTAAGCTCAGTACTAATGCTAGCTTATAATGGATTTGTAGCATATATTTTAAATCTAGTAAATATACCAATAACACTACTAAGTTTATCTGTTACAAATTTAGTAATTTCAGTACTATTAACAATAAAAATAGTAAAAGATAAAACAATACAAAAATACACAATAAGCAAAACAAGCATAATAGCAGTAGCATCATTATTAATAATAACAGGAATCATAATAGCTATCAATTTTGGTGGACTATCAAAAATAAGATACATATCAATGGACTCGAGGGAACATTATAAAGTAGCTAGAGAATTTTCAGAAAACATAAGTCTATCTAATAAAGCTAAAGAAAACAACACAGTAGGGGAAACATTTATGTTTATGGGATATGTAAATGCAGGAATATTATTTAAAATATTCAATCCATATATAGGAACAGTAAACTTGTATAAAATTTATATATTATTTGAAGCTCTTGTATATTTATTAACAGGTGTAATATTTTATTTTATCTTAGAAAATGCATGGAAAAAACAAGATAAAAAAAGCAGTATAAAAGCAAAAATAATAGGAATGATATTCACAATAATATATTTCATAGGATACCCACTAAATGCATGGATATCGGGATTTCATTATTTAGTATTAGGAATACTATCAGTAGAAGGAATAATATGTGTATTTAGCACACAAAGTGAAAATATAAAACTAGGCTACAAACTAATAATATTATTTTTACTAAACTTTGCACTAATACTATCATATTCACTATTTTGTCCATTTGTATATTTGGCAGAATTTATATATTATTGTTTTGAATACAAAAAATACAAGAATAAAATCCAATTATTCTTATCAACACTTGTAACATTAATAATACCAGGAATAATAGGAGTAACATATTTAATTTTACCATCTTTTGGAACAGTAGGAAGCGCAATAGCTCACGAAGGATGGATATACAAAAATTTATGGTCTAACTTCATATTATTTATTCCATTTACAATATATACAATATACAAAAATATAAAAAATAAAAAAATAACTTTTAGTAATATAATGTTATTAACACTAGCACTATATATGGGAGCTTTATTTATAGGAACAAAAACAGGAAGATGTGCAGAATACTATTTCCATAAAAATTATTTTATATTATGGATAATGCTAATTTATTCAAACACAAAAGGAATGATAGAATTCATAAATGAAGAAAAACAAAAATATGTAATATATATTTATACAATAATATATTTATTGATATTTGGAGTATCAACAATATATCAAACAACATATATAAGTGAAAAGAACAATGATAGCCTAAACAATACTATGGAAATATTTACATTCAACAAAACAATGATATTTGCTAAAAATGCAGAATTCATAACACAAAAAGATTTAGATTTATTAGAAAAAACAGAAGATGTAATAAAAAATAACTGGCAAAAAAGAGATAATGACATATTATTTGTAATATCTCCAAACAAAGAAAGATGGTTACAGTCATTAACAGGCTATATAAACAAATTATATGAAAATAAAGAAGAAACAATAGAAAATTTAAAACAAGAAAAATACAAATATATAGTGACGTTTGAAGATGAAGCTTCATATCAATATATGAAAGAAAATATAAAAACAGAAAATATGAAATTAATATACCAAAATGAAATAGGAAAAATATATGAAAGCAGGTAAATAAATGAAACTTTTAATGCATACATGTTGTGCACCATGCAGTGTATACTGTATAGACATACTAAGAAACGAAGGAATAGAGCCAACAGTATATTGGTATAATCCAAACATACATCCATATACAGAATATAAAGCAAGAAGAGATTGTTTAAAAGAATATACAAAATCTATAAATGTACAAGCTATATTTGAAGAAGAATATGGCTTAGACGAATTTTGCAAAGAAGCGGTAAAAGACTTAACTAAAAGATGTACAAACTATTGCTACCCAGTACGATTAAGAAAAACATTTGAATACGCAAAAGAGCATGGTTATGACACTGTAACAACTACATTACTATATAGCATATATCAAAATCATAATTTCATAAAACAGCTAATGGAACAATATAGCAAAGAATATGGAATAGAATTTTTATATAGAGATTTTAGAGTTGGTTTCTGGGAGGGTCACCAAAAAGCATATGATATAGGCTTATATATGCAAAAATATTGTGGATGTATTTTTAGTGAGGAAGATAGATATAGTAAGCAAATCAAGAAAGATAAAAATATTAAATTAGATTGAAAAAATTAAGAAAAGGATGAGAAAAATGAAAAACGTCTTAGAATATTTGGAAAAAAGTTCAAATGAATATGCTACAAAAGTAGCAGTAATAGAAGAAAACAAAAAATGTACATTTTTTGAATTAAAAGAAAAAAGTCAAAGCGTAGGAAGTGAAATATTAAAATATATAAATCCAAGACAACCAGTAGCAGTAGTTATGGAAAAAGGAATAAACGCATTATATGCGTTCTTTGGAACAGTATATGCAGGAGGATTCTACTGTTTACTAAATCCAGAACTTCCAACTGTAAGATTAGAAAAAATATTAGAAAAGTTAGATGCAAAAATTATAGTAACAGATGAAGAAAATATGGAACTTACAAAGCAAATATCTAAAAATCAGACTATATTAAAAATAGAAGAAATACAAAACACAAAAATAAATGAAGAAGAATTAAATAAAATAAGAAGCCAAGCATTAGATGTAGATCCATTATATGCAAACTTTACATCTGGTTCAACTGGAACGCCAAAAGGAGTAGTAGTAGGACAAAAATCAGTTATAGACTTTATAGATATATTTACAGAAAAATTTAACATATCTAAAGAAGATATAATAGGAAACCAAGCACCATTTGACTTTGATGTATCTGTAAAAGACATATATACAAGTTTAAAAACAGGAGCAACATTAGTAGTAATTCCTAAAAGAATGTTTTCAAGACCAGCAAACCTATTAGACTATATATGTGAAAGTAATGTAACAACATTAATTTGGGCAGTATCAGCATTATGCTTAATAACAACATTTCACGGTTTAGAATATAAAGTACCACAAAAAATTAATAAAATACTATTTAGTGGTGAAGTTATGCCAATAAAACATTTAAGGGAATGGATTAAATATTTGCCACAAGCTACATATGTTAATTTATATGGCCCAACAGAAATAACATGCAATTGTACATACCATATAGTAGACAAAAACTTAGAATACGAAAAACAAATTCCAGCAGGAAAAGCGTTTGATAATGAGCAAGTATTTTTATTAGACGATGAAAACAATCTAATAACAGAAGAAGGCAAAGTAGGCGAAATATGCGTAAAAGGTAGTGCATTAGCATTAGGGTACTACAAAGATAAGAAACAAACAGAGGACAAGTTTATACAAAATCCATTAAACGATAAATATATTGATATGATATATAAAACAGGAGATATAGGATACTTTGGAAAAGATGAAAATTTATATTTTTGTGGGAGAAAAGACTTCCAAATAAAACACATGGGACATAGAATAGAACTTGAAGAAATAGAAAGAGCAATGGAAAAAATAGATGGAATAGAAAGAGCATGTTGTATATATAAAGAAGAAAAAAGCAAAATATATGGATTTTATATTGGAAATGTGTTAAAATTAGAACTACACGATAAGTTAAAAGAAGAATTACCAATATTTATGATTCCAAATGTTCTAACACAAATAGAAGAATTTCCAATGAATAAAAATGGAAAAATAGATAGAAAACAGTTACAAGAACTTATGTAAAAAATAGAACAACAATACAACATAAAATATAACTTTGAAAGGACAAGTGTTAAAATGGAAGAAAAAATACTAAGTCAAATACTGAAAGACTTTAAAACACCAGCCTACATATTTGATATAAGAAAATTAAAAGAAAGAATAAAATATTTAAGAGAAAATTTACCCGAAAATATTTTATTGTGTTATGCAATAAAAGCAAATACATTTATTGTAAAAGACATAGAGAAAAGTATAGATAGATTAGAAGTATGCTCACCAGGTGAATATAAAATATGCAAAGAAAATAATATAGAAGGCAACAAAATATTAATAACAGGAGTTTATAAGACACCAGAAATAATACAGGAAATCATAGAAAAAGATGAAAAAGTAGATTATTTTACTATAGAATCTATGGAGCAATTCAGACTAATAAAAGAAATCAAGAAAAACAATAAAATAAACTTAATGCTAAGACTAACAAGTGGAAATCAATTCGGAATTAACGAAGGAGATATAGAAGAAATAATTAAAAATTATCAAAACTATGAAAACATAGAAATAACAGGAATTCAATACTTCTCTGGAACGCAAAAAACATCATTAAAAATATTACAAAAGGAAATAGATTATGTGGATAACTTTGTAAAGCATTTGCAAGAAGAATATCAATTTGTAGCAAAAGAGCTAGAATTCGGACCTGGATTCCCAGTACATTATTTTCAAAACACAGAATTTGATGAAGAAAGTTTTCTAAAAGAATTTTCAAAAATGATTAATCAAATGCAATTCAAAGGAAAAATAGTATTAGAATTAGGAAGAAGCATAGCAGCAAGTTGTGGAAGCTACATAACAAAAGTAGTAGATAAAAAAACAAATAAAGGGCAAAACTATGCAATAGTAGATGGAGGAATAAATCATATAACATATTATGGACAAAGCATGGCGATGAAACTTCCAAAATGTGATGTTTACCCTCAAAGAGAAAACAACGAAAATGAAAAATGGAATTTGTGTGGTTCTTTATGTACCATTAATGATATACTAGTAAAACAATTTCCAGTAGGAAATTTGCAAATTGGAGACGTATTTATATTTAAAAATACAGGAGCCTATTGCATGACAGAGGGAATATCATTATTTTTAAGTAGAGAATTACCACAAGTTATAAAAATAAAAGAAGACGAAAGCCTTGAATTGGTAAGAGATAATTTACCAACATATTTATTAAATAGCTAAAATAGCTAAAATTAAATAGTTAAAATTAAATAGTTAAAATTAGATAATTAAAATTAAATAAGTTAAAAAGAAGGGAAAGATGAAAAATGGAAAAATTATTAGAAATTTTAGAAGAAATAGAATCAGGAGTAGACTATGAAAATTGCAAAACTTTAGTAGATGACGGATATTTAGACTCACTTTCAATAATATCATTAGTAGCAGAAATAGAAGATGAATTTGATGTTAGAATACCAACAGTAGAAATAATACCAGATAACTTTAACTCAGCAGAAGCACTTTGGAATTTAATAGTTCGTTTACAGAAAGAAGGATAAGAAAATGACATACTGGGGAGTAAGTTTTTTATGGGTATTTTTACCATTAACAATAATAATTTATAATATATTGCCACAAAAACATAGATGGAAAGTTTTATTAGTGGCAAGTGGTATATTTTTCTGGTCAATTAGTGGTAAATTAATTGCATATTTAATATTCACAACTATAGTAATGCACGAATTTGGATTATGGTTTGCAGTAATTCAAAAAGAAAAAAATGAAAAATTACAAAATGTAGAAAAAGAAGAACGTAAACAAATAAAACAAGAATATCAAAAAAGACAAAGAAAAGTCTTAGTATTTGTTTCATTAATACAAATAGGAATAATAGCAGTACTAAAATATTCGGGATTTTTTACATCTAACATAAATAGCTTGTTAAGCTTACTAAATATTCCAATACAATTAAAAATAAACAACTTTTTAATACCAATAGGAATATCTTTCTATACATTACAAGCAGTATCTTATATGATTGATGTTTACAAAGAAAAAATCAAGCCAGAAACAAATATAGGAAAATTAGCACTATTTATAGGATTTTTTCCACAAATAATGGAAGGACCAATATGCAGATATTCAGAAACTGCAGAGCAATTATACAAAGGTGAAAAAGTTACATATCATACATTAACATTTGGAATTCAAAGAATGTTATATGGATTAATGAAAAAGATGGTAATTGCAGACAGGTTAAATCCAATAGTTTGTAATATTTTCGAAAATTATGCACAATATGATGGCGGAATAGTCGCAGTAGGAATGATTTTATATACATTACAATTATATATGGACTTTTCAGGAACAATGGATATAGCAATAGGTATAGCAGAAATGTTTGGAGTAAAAATGCCAGAAAACTTCAGACAACCATTCTTCTCAAAAACAATTTCAGAATTTTGGACAAGATGGCATATTACACTTGGAACATGGTTTAGAGACTATATATTTTATCCAGTGTCTTTAACAGAAAAATGTAAAAAACTAACAACAAAATTAAGAAAGAAAATAGGAAATTTCTATGGACCATTAGCGGCAAGCACAATAGCATTGTTCTGCGTATGGATTTGTAACGGAATATGGCATGGTGCTGCATGGAGTTATATATTCTTTGGAATGTATCATTTCACACTTATATTAATAGGAAGAATAATAGAGCCACTCGTAAAGAAAGTAAATGAAAAATTACATATTAATAGTAATAATTTCATATATAAAGGTTTACAAATAGTAAGAACAACAATATTAGTATTTATAGGAGAATTATTCTTTAGAGCAGATGGACTAAGCACAGGCTTAGTAATGTTTAAAGAAATGGTTACTAAATTCTCATTCAATCTAATAAAAGATGGAACAATATTACAATTAGGAATAGATAAAGCTGACTTTATAATCGTTGCTATTGCAACAGTAATAATATTCATAATAAGTTTATTAAAAGAGAAAAAAATAAACATAAGAGAAAGTATAGCAAAGAAAAATATAGTATTAAGATGGACACTATATTATGCACTAATAATAATGATAATCGTATTTGGAGCTTATGGAATAGGATATATCCCCGTAGACCCAATGTATGCACAATTTTAGGAGGTGGATAAATTGAAAAAGAAAGTATTAAAAGCAATTAGTTTTTTATTCATATTATTACTAATAGTAACTATTCTATCATTTATCTGCAAACCAAAAGATAATTCTGAAGAAGCAGGAATGCATAATGTTAGTGCAAATGGAATATTAGCAGAAGATGAGAACACAATAGATATTATAACTGTTGGAGATAGTGAAGCAATGACAGCTGCAATTCCTATGGAATTATGGAAAAATTATGGATATACAAACTATATATGTGGAACACCAGGACAAAGTGTAACAGAAACTTTGAAGATGACATATAGAGTAACAAAAAAACAAAAACCAAAATTTTTGATATTCGAAACAAACACAATATTCTTCAAGCTTTCACCAGCAGACCCAGTAAAAAGAATTGCAGAATATACATTACCTGTAACAGAATATCATGATAGATGGAAAAATTTGAATAAAGATGATTTCTATAAAAAAACAAAATATACACATATAGAAGATTTAAAAGGTTATAACTATTCAGCAGTAGAATGTGCAGCAGATACTAGCAATTATATGACATATTCAGAAGAAAAAACAGCAATACCAAAATTCAATAAAATATATATAAATGTATTAAATGAATATTGCAAAAAAAATAATATTCAACTTATATTATTTAGCTCACCTAGCACAAAAAACTGGGACTACTCAAAACATAATTCTATGAAAGAATTTGCAGATAAAGAAAAAATTGAATTTTTAGACCTAAATGTTCTAAAAGATGAAATAAACATAGATTGGAATACAGAAACAAGAGATGCAGGAGATCATTTAAATTATAAAGGAGCATTAAAAGTAACTGACTATGTTGGAAATTATTTGAAAAACAAAAATGTATTACAAGACCATAGAAAAGACGAAAAATATCAAAAATGGAATAAATCATTAGAAAAATATGAAAATGAAAATCTTTAATAAATAATATTTTAATATAATGCCAGTAACTCATAAAAAATACAAGTTACTGGCATTAATGTTGAGAAAACAAGATTAAATTGCAGCATAATACAAAAAAATGTAGAAAAATATAAATACCTATGATATAATTTCAATGACAAATTTAAAGAACACAAAAATAAATACACAAAAAAAGAGGAATATAATGAACCTTATTTATATAATAACAACAATAGTACTATATATGCTAATACTATTATTAAAAAAATCAGAAAGCAAACTTAATATATTTGCACAAATAATATTAACATTTATAATATATACTTGCTACAATTTATTAACATGCTATATATTAACAGTTGCGAATATACCTATAAGTATGATAAGCCTAACAGCTGTAAATTTAGCAGTTATAACAACAGTAATTACAAAAATAGTAAAGGATAAAAAAATACAAGAAAATTTCTTAGACAAAAAAGATATTATATTTTTTACTATATTGCTAATAGGCACAACACTAATAATTCATAAACAGTACGGAAATATAGATAATATAAAATATTACACAACAGATGCATGCGAACACTATAATACTTCAAAGCTATTCTATGATTCTAATAGTTTACTAGTAAAACAAGAAACACACCAAGGATTTATGCCATTTGTGTATACAAATGAAGGAATTATATACAAGGCATTTTCATCAATAACAGGAGAATTCAATTTATACAAAATATTTATAATTTCGGATGTATGTATATGGGTTTTAGCACCAATAATTTTTTATTTACTAATGAAAAAAAGAGCCAATACATGGATAAAATTTGCCATAATATGTATAGCAAGTGGAATTTATGCATTAGGCTATCCTTTAAATAGTATGCTCACAGGATTTCACTATTTACAAGCAGGGATAAATTTAATCTTAACAATGTGGCTAGTTATTCAGGAAAACAAGCTACAAAAATGCTATAAAACAGCATATATCACATTAATAAATATAGGAATAATTCTATCATATAATTTATTTGCACCATTTGTATATATGGCAGAATTTGTATATTATATATATGAAAATTATAAAATAAATAAAAAATTAATTAATAAAGAACTATTAAAAAATATAAGTATAACACTAATCATACCAGGAATACTAGGTCTAATATATTTTGTATTTCCAAAAATATTATCAAATAATAATATTATGGAAGGAATTAATAATGAAGGGTATATATATAGAAATATGTGGTCTACATTTATATTGTTTATACCATTTAGCATTTATTATATAGTAGAAAAATTAAAAAATAAAGAAATAGACTTTAACATAGCATTTATTTTATTCACTATTTTATATAGTATCATATTATTAATACTGTACAAATTGAATACTATATCTTCATATTATTATTGTAAAATGAACTATATATTGTGGGCAGTACTTATATATATGTCTACAACAGGATTAATATATTTTTATGACAAGAAAAAGATAAACAAAATAATTGCAGTACTGTTGGTTATTACATATTTAGGAATTATGGCATTTGCAATTAAAGATATTAGATATATATTTAAAGGCGATTATACAAATAAAGAAAAAGAAAATATAACTACAATAATGGGTATATTTAATATAAACAGAACTTTACTAGAAATGCCAAGCTTAATAAATTCAGAGGAATTACAATGTTTAAAATATGTGGAAGAAAATATAGAAGTAAGTAAAACCTTGTTTTTAGTAATACCAAGGCAAGAAGACTGGAAACAAGTAATGCTATATAAAAATACTCCACATGCAACTGATTTTGAAAATATTAGAGAAGAAATAGAAAAATGGAATAATGGTGAATATGATTATATAGTATTATTTAAAAATAGACATACATATAAAACAAATAAGCAATTAATTTCAACAGAAAATGCACATCAAATTTATGAAAATAAAGAAACACAGGTATGGATGAAGGGAGAATAAACAATTGAGTAGATTATTATTAGTAGATGGAAACAGCATAATGAACAGAGCCTTTTATGGAATAATGGGTTCAAAAATGTTAACAACAGCCGATGGAACATATACAAATGCAGTATATGGATTTTTAGCAATATTATTTAAAATAGAAGAAGATTTAAATCCAGATTATATAGCAGTAGCATTTGATTTAAAAGGTCCAACAACAAGACATAAAATGTATGAAGGATATAAAGCAAATAGACATGGAATGCCAGATGAACTAGCACAACAAATGCCTATGATAAAAGATGTACTAAGAGATATGAACATCACTATAATAGAAAAAGAAGGATATGAGGGAGACGACATATTAGGAACATTGGCAAAACAAGGAGAAAAAGAAGGACACGAAGTAACAATCCTTTCAGGAGATAGAGATACATTTCAACTTACTTCAGATAAAATAACGGTAAGAATTCCAAGAACAAAAGCGGGAAAAACAGAAGTAGAAGATTTTGACAAAAACAAAGTAATAGAAGTGTATGGAATAGAACCAGAACAACTAAAAGACGTAAAAGGACTTCAAGGAGATACTTCAGACAATATTCCAGGAGTACCGGGAGTAGGAGAAAAAACAGCATTAAGTCTAATTAAAGAATATGGAAGTATAGAAAATTTATATAAAGAAATAGAAGAAGGACAAGCCTTAAGTGTAAAAGGAAAGACTAGAGAAAAAATAGCAGAAAACAAAGAACTAGCATATATGTCAAAAGAACTCGGAACAATAAATATAGAAGTACCGATAGAAGAAAAAATAGAAGATTTAAAAGTAAAAGAATGGAACAAAGAAGCAGTACTAAATAGATTCAAAGAATACAAATTCAACAGATATCTAGAAAGGTTTAATCTAAAAGAAGGAATATCAGAAGAAAATAAAAAAGAACTAAAAGATTTAATAGAAGTAGTAGAACTAAAACAAGATGATGAAAAAACAAGACAAATTATTTCAAAAATAAAGGAAGAAAAAACATTAGTATATTATTTCGAAAAAAATGAAGAAACAAATACAACAGATAGGATAAGAAAAAAAATAGAAAGCATTAGTATAATACTAAATAATGTTGTATATTATATAAAAGTAGACGAAAAAGTAGAAAATCTTCAAATGTTTAAAGAAATATTCGAAGACGAAAAAATAAGAAAAATAGGATATAAATTAGGCGAAGATTATTGTATGCTAAAAGAACATGAAATAGAAGAACAAAACTTAAATTTTGATATTGAAGTTGCAGCATATTTATTAAATCCAACAGCAAGCAAATATCCAATAAAAACATTAGCAATGGACTATTTAAGCTTAGATATGGATGAATATATAAATAGCCTAGGAATACAAAAAAATGAAAATGTACAAATAAATCTATTTGATGTTCCAGAAGAAAAAGAAGATAGTAAAAAATATGAAAATGCCTTTTTAGTATATTCAATAAAAGAATTAGAAAGTATATTAAAAAATAAATTAGAAGAACTAAATCAACTACAATTATTTAATGAAATAGAAATGCCATTAGTGAAAGTATTAGCAAAAATGCAATATGAAGGAATGTATGTAGACAAAGAAGAATTAATACAATTTGGAAAGACATTAAAAGAACAATTAGAAATTCTAACAAAAGAAATATATGAATTAGCAGGAGAAGAATTCAATATAAATTCTACACAACAACTAGGAAATATACTATTCGAAAAATTAAAGCTAACATCTTCTAAAAAAACTAAAAAAGGATATTCAACAGATGTAGATGCACTAGAAAAAATAAGAAGAGAGCATCCAATAGTAGAAAAAATACTAGAATATAGAGGATTAATGAAATTAAACTCTACATATGTAGAAGGAATTTTACCATATATAAATGAAAAAACAAAAAGAATACACTCATACTTTCATCAAACAGTAACAGCAACAGGAAGAATAAGCTCAACAGAACCTAATTTACAAAACATACCAACAAGATTTGAACTAGGAAAACAATTAAGAAAAGTATTTAAACCAAAAGAAGGATATGTATATATAGATGCAGACTATTCACAAATAGAACTAAGAGTTCTAGCACATATATCACAAGACACACATATGTTAGAAGCATTCAAAAATGGAGAAGACATCCATAAACAAGCAGCAGCAAAAGTGCTAGGAAAGAACGTAGAAGAAGTAACAAAAGAAGAACGTTCAGCAGCAAAAGCAGTAAACTTTGGAATAGTTTATGGAATAAGCGACTTTGGACTAGCAGAGCAGTTAGGAATATCTAGAAAAGAAGCAAAAAAATATATAGAACAATACCTTGAAAAATATAGTGGAATAGACAAATTTATGAAAGAAATAGTAGAGGAAACAAAAGAAAAAGGCTATGTAGAAACACTATTTAATAGAAGAAGATATGTTCCTGAACTAAAATCAAATAATTATATGGTACGTCAATTTGGATCAAGAGTTGCAATGAATACACCAATACAAGGAACAGCAGCAGACATAATGAAAATAGCAATGGTAAGCTTAAACAAAAAATTAGAAGAAATAAAAATAGATGCAAAAATAATATTACAAGTACATGATGAATT
>CAKPGD010000033.1 GCA_934154515.1 uncultured Clostridia bacterium | reverse complement strand
GCTCTGCAGTATTTATATATTCATCTATTACTGCTTGCAATATTTTCTTTTTTCTATCATTCAATTTTTATCACCTCACATTAATTTCTTTATTTTTTGTCTTTTAATGTTTAGTTTTATTTTTTAGCACTTATATGTATTGACTGCTAACACTACATATATTATACCCAAAATTAGCACTTGTCAATACCAAGTGCTAATTTTTTTGTGAATTTTTTGTGAATATTATCTACACGAACTCTTCCCATACTATATTTGCTAAGTCTAATCCTTTATCTGTTAATCTTATATTATTTAAATCTATTTCTAATAATCCTTCATTTACTAGCTTTTCCAATTCTTTTCTATATACATAAATTGGATTTTCCCCAAATTTGTTTTTAAATTTTTGAACATCTACACCATCTATTTTTCTTAACCCTAATAGCATATATTCTTTTTTCTTGTTTTCTATGTTTTGTACTTCACATACTTCTATATTGCTTTTTATTTCTCCATTATTTATATTTTTTATATATTCTTCTATATTAGATGTATTACAATATCTAGTGTCTTTTTCATAAGAATGTGCTGCTACACCGAATCCTAAATATTCTTTTTGATTCCAGCAATTAACATTATGTCTTGATTCATAGCTTTTTTTTGCAAAATTAGATATTTCATAATGTATATAACCTTTTTCTTCTAATTTATTTTTTGTTTTCCAATACATTTCTCTTTCTTCTTCATCTGTTGGTAATTCTAATTTTCCTTCATTTACTAACTTTTCTAATTTTGTTCCTTCTTCTAATATTAAAGAATATACCGAAATATGTTCTGGACTTAGTTCTATTATTTTATTTATACTTTCTTCTAAATCTTTTATTGTTTGGTTTGGAAGAGCAAGCATTAAATCTACATTTATATTTTTTATTCCTATTTTTCTTGCTATATTATAAGTACTTAAAAATTCCTCATATGTATGTATTCTTCCTATTTCTTTTAATATTTCGTTTTTGGTAGATTGAAGTCCTATGCTTATTCTGTTTACTCCTATTTCTTTATATGTTAATAATTTTTCTTCATCTACTGTTCCTGGGTTTATTTCTATTGTTATTTCTGCATTTTCTTTAATATTAAAGTTTTCTTTTATAGTATTTATAATTTCTATTATATACTTACTTTCTATAATAGATGGAGTTCCTCCACCTATATATATTGTATCTATTTGGTATTCATCATTTTTTCTTGCTTGTATTTCTTTTTTTAATGCTTGTACATAGTCTTTTATATATGTTTCTTTTCCTTTAAATGATATAAAGTCGCAATAGCTACATTTTTGCTTGCAAAATGGTATATGTACATATATTCCTAATTCTTTCATTTTTAACCTCTTTTATTTATTGTTTGCTATTTCTATTATTTTGTTTAATCTATGGTTTACTCCAGATTTTCCTATTGGCTCTTTTAACAAGTTTCCTAATTCTATTAGACTTGCATCTGGATTTTCTAATCTTAAGTTGGCAAGTTCTTTTAAGTTTTCTGGTAATTTTTCAAATTTGCCCGTTTTCTGTATCTTTTTTATTGCTTCTATTTGTTTTACTGCTGCTCCTACTGTTTTATTTAAGTTTGCTGTCTCACAATTTACTTTTCTGTTTATATTGTTTTTCATGTCTCGTAAAACTCTTATTTCTTCGAATTTAAGTACTCCTTTACTTGCTCCTATTAATGCTAAAAATTTAGAAATTTCCTCTCCATCTTTTATATAGATTGAGCATCCATTTTTTCTTTCTAATTTTTTAGCATTTATTGTAAATGTTGATAATATATTGCTTAATGTGTTTGCATTATTTTGAGTACTTAAAACGATTTCTAAATGATATTTGCTTTCTGGATTATTTACACTTCCTCCACCTAGGAAAGCCCCTCTTATTATTGCTTTTAAATCTTCTTCGTTAATATTTTTTTCTTTAATATCTATTTCGATATCTTCATTTAAATATTTTATTTCTTCTATGTTTTCTACTTTTGAACTTGTTATTATATAGTTGCTTCCTTTTATGTCTATTTTATAGTTTATTACATTTACATTTGAAAGTAATTTACTGAATCTATTTATGTTATATTCATTTTCTGTTTTGTACACTATTTTACCATTTTTTATTGTACAGTTGTTGCTTATTAAATATCCTATTAATTCATATTTTACTATTTCTTTGTTTGCCAAATTGCTTATTTTACTTAGACTTTCTTTTATTTCTGATGAAAATGACATTTTGTTACCTCCTTTTCTTTTGATTTTTTCTTCGTAAATTTACATAGTAATTTTTTAAATTTTCTATATAACTTTTTAAATAAATTTTATATTTATATTTTTATTTATTATTTTTTAGAACAAATTACAACTCTATCATTTCCAGATAAATCTTTTATTGTCTTTATATTTGTATATTTTTCACTTTCTTTTAATAATTCTTCTACACTCTCTTTTTGATTATAACCTATTTCCATACATAAATATCCTTTTTCTTTTAAGTATTTATGTGCTTCGTTTGTTAATATTTTATAATAGTCTATTCCTTCTTTTCCCCCATCTAGTGCTAAATGTGGTTCTTGTTTTACTTCTTCTGGAAGTTCTTCTATTTCTTGTGTTTCTATGTATGGTGGGTTTGATATTATTATGTCGTATTTTTTATTTATTTTTTCAAACATATCTGATTCTATAAATTCAGCATTTCGTACATTTTCTACATTGTTTTTAAAGTTTTTTTCTGCTATTTTTATTGCCTTATTACTTATATCTGACATTGTAATGCTGTTTAAATTTTCTATGTTTTTAGCAATAGAAGTTCCTATACAACCGCTTCCCGTACAAATGTCTAATACATCTATTTTTTCTTCCATTGTCTTTGTAATTTTTATTGTTTCTTCTACAAGATTTTCTGTATCTGGCTGTGGAATTAAAACATTTTCATCTACATAGAATTCCATTTTCATAAATTCTTGTTTATTCGTTATGTATTGTACTGGCATTCCTTGAATTACTTCTATTAATGCTAAATAATATCTATGTTTTTGTTCTTCTGTTATTTCTTTTTCTGAATTTACTACTATTTCTTGTCTATTCATATTTAATATAAATTGAGCAAGTATTCTTGATTTTATATTATTATCTTCTATTTTATTTTCATTTAATAATTTTTTTCCATATTCTATTAATTCTTTTACTTTCATTTTTATTAACATTCCTCTCTTTGCCAGTTGCTTTGATATATTTTTGCTTTTTCTATTTTATTCTACTATATTATAGCATAAATAACAAGAAAAATCCCCACTATGAAGCCGCAAGATGTAGGATTTTTAATACCTGTGTTTACACAGGTGGGTGTCTTGTTGAAAGCTTCTGGGTTTCTTACTAATTATAGTAAGCATACACGCCACTTTCAAAGGCGGACTCCCTTTTATTATTTGTTGGTAATAAAATTCCAGTCTACACGCACTAAGCAGGGAAATTTAATATCTATTTAATTGTTTTGTTATTATTATAATAACATATTTGTTTTTTATTTTCAATAGTTTTTTCTTCCATTTATTTAATATTTTATTTAATATTTTTAAGCTTCATTAATTATACATTTTGCATTTAGTTTTTCACTTAATATTTTTACTTAATATTATTATGGCATTTATTTTTTTAATTATTCAATATTTTTAATAATAATATCTCTTTTTATTGTGTCATTTTTTGCTATTCCTGTTCCTATGTATTTATTAGAACTGTAAACATTGTATAGAGTTTCTTCTTTTTCTACTTTATTTATATTCACTTTTACACCATTTAAGAACTTTTCTAATTCTTTTTCTTCTAAAGTAACTTTTGGTAAGTTTTTTAATAATTCTTCCATTGAAATTATATTTTTTTGTAATTCTTTTTCATTATTTTCTTGTTTTATTTTTTCTAACTCATCCATTGTTATTGAATTTTCTATTTTAAATCTACCTACTTTTGTTCTATTTAGTTCTTTCATATAGCCTATTGTATTTAATTTTTTTGCAATATCTTCACACAAACTTCTTATATATGTTCCTTTTGAACATTCTACTTTAAATTTTATTTCATTTTCTTTTTGATTTATATTTAGTAATTCTATGCTATATATTTCTATTTGTCTTGGCTCTATTTCAACAGTTTGTCCACTTCTTGCATATTCATATAGTTTTTTTCCATTTACTTTTATTGCTGAATACATTGGTGGGATTTGATTACTTTTTCCTATAAAACTTTTTAACACTTCTACTATGTTTTCTTTTGTATATTTTTCTATTTGTATTTCTTCTTTTTCTATTATATTTCCTTCTCCGTCTGCGGTATCTGTTTTTATTCCAAGTTTTAGGGTTACATCATATTCTTTATCATGTTCTATTAAATATTTTGAAAGTTTTGTTCCGTCATTTAAAAGAAGTGGTAATACTCCTGTCGCATTAGGGTCTAATGTTCCTGTGTGTCCTACTTTTTTTACTTCTAATATTTTTTTTACTTTTGCTACTACATCATGTGATGTATAACCTTGTGGTTTATTTATAATTATTATTCCATTCATATTTTATATTTATCCTTTCAGACTTAACTGTTGCAATTTATATTATTATAATGTTATAAGTTATATAGGTAATTATATAAAAGCTTTAATATAAAAACTATCTTACATTAAAGCTTTTTTGTTTTATTTTAATTGTAATTTTATTTGATTTATTAGTTTTTCTTTTGCTTGCTCTACTGACATAGCCATTGTACATCCTGCTGCATGTATATGTCCTCCGCCACCAAATATTAAACAAACATCTGAAACATTTACATATTCGTTTGAGCGAAGTGATGCTTTAAATCCTTTTTCTGTTTCTCTTAAGAATATTGAAACTTCTACACCTTCTATACTTCTTCCTTCATCAACTATTCCTTCGTGGTCATCGTTTGTTGCTCTTACTTCTTCTATATCTTTTTTTGTTATATATGTAAAAGAGATTTTTCCTTCCTCTAAAAATTCCATCCTGTCTATTGCTCTTTTTCTTAATTCAAAGTTTGCTCTTGTTTTTGTGTTCATTGATTTTTTGTATATGGCTGATATGTTTATTCCATTTCTTAGTAGTCTTGCTGCAAATTCAAAAGTTTCCGGTCTAGTGGATTGGTATTGGAAACCACCTGTGTCTGTTATTATTCCTGTTATTATGCATTTTCCTATTTCTTCTGTAATTTCTATACCAAAGTATTCAAATATTGTTAATAATATTTGTGTACATGCTGGTGAATCTGGATTTACATAGTTTAAATCTCCATACATTGTATTTGTCCCATGGTGATCTATTACTATTTTTGATTTTGCACTTTCGAAATAGTTTGCCCATCCATTTAGCATTTTTATTGTTGCAGCATCTACTGCAATTGCTAAATCATAATTTTCTGTTTTACCTTCTGTTTTTACTTTATCTACATTTGGTAAAAATCTATATGTTCTTGGGTATTCTGGTATTATTACATCTACTTCTTCTTTTCCTAATTGTTTTAATGCTGCATACATAGCTAAACTGCTACCTACTGCATCTCCATCTGGATTTTCGTGTGTTAATATAGCAATTGTTTTTGCTTTTTTTATTTCTTCTAATATATTATCTAATGTCATTATTTTCTCTCCTTTAAGTATTATTATTTTGAGGTTAGAATATAAGCTCTAACCTCAAAATGTTCTTTACTCTATTTTAAGTTCTTTAATATTGAATCTATTTTCATTCCATATTCCATAGAGTCATCTTCTTCAAATACTAATTCCGGTGTTATTCTTAAGTTTACTGTTTTTGCTATTCCGCTTCTTATAAATCCAGCTGATTTTTTTAATGCTTCTAAAGTTTTCGCTTTGTCTTTTGAATTTAACATACTTACATATACTTTTGCATATTTTAAATCTGGTGTTGTTTTTACTTTAGTTACACTTATTAAACCTGTTGCATCTGGATTTTTTAACTCGAAAGAAATAATGTGACTTATTTCTTTTCTTAGTTCTTCGTCTATTCTATTTAGTCTATTATTATTTTTTGGCATAATTTGCCTCCTTTTTATCTTTTTACTTCTTCCATAACGTATACTTCTATAATGTCTCCTTCTTTTAAGTCATTATAGTTTTCTATTTGCATACCGCATTCATATCCTTTAGCTACTTCTTTTACGTCGTCTTTGAAACGTTTTAATGATACTAGTTTTCCTTCATGAATAACTACATTATCACGTAAAACTCTTACTCCTGCATTTCTTTCTATTTTACCTTCTAATACGTATGCTCCTGCTATTGTTCCAACATTAGATACTTTAAACACTTGCCTTACCTCTACATTTCCTATTACTTTTTCTTCGTAAATTGGATCTAACATACCTTTCATAGCTGCTTTTACATCATCTATTGCTTGGTAAATTACTGAGTATTGTTTTATTTCTACTTCGTCTCTTTCAGCTAATGCTTTTGCTGTTGTTACTGGTCTTACATTAAATGCTATTATTATTGCATTTGCAACTTGAGCTAAGTTTACATCAGATTCTGTAACTGCACCTGTTGCTGAGTGTATTACTCTTACATTTACTTCTTCATCAGATAATTTTTCTAATGATTGTTTTAAAGCTTCTGCACTTCCTTGTACATCTGCTTTTACTATAATATTTAGATGTTTTAAGTTTCCTTGTTCCATTTGTGTGAATAAGTTATCTAATGTTACTTTTTGTATTGCATTTATAGATTTTTCTCTTGCTTGACGTTTTCTTCTTTCTATTAAATGTTTAGCCATTTTTTCATCTTTTACTTCGTAGAATATATCTCCTGATTCTGGAACTTCTGTTAATCCCATTATTTCTACTGGTGTAGAAGGTCCTGCTGATTTAACTCTTTGACCTTTGTCATTTTTCATTGCTCTTATTCTACCTATACTAGAACCAACAACTATTGTATCTCCAACGTCTAAGCTACCTCTTTGTACAAGCATTGAAGCTATTGGACCTTTTGCTTTATCTAGTCTCGCTTCTATTACAACACCTTTTGCTTGTTTATTAGGGTTTGCTTTTAATTCTAATACATCTGCTTGTAGTAATACCATTTCAAGTAGTTCATCAATGTTTATACGTTTTTTAGCTGAGATTGGAACATAAATTGTATCTCCACCCCATTCTTCTGGTACTAATTCGTATTTCATTAATTCTTGTTTTACTTTATCTACGTTAGCTTCTGGTAAATCTATTTTATTTACAGCTACTATAATTGGTATTCCTGCTGCTTTAGCATGGTTTATTGCTTCTACTGTTTGAGGCATAACCCCATCATTTGCAGCTACAACTAATATTGCAATATCTGTTATTTGTGCACCTCTTGCACGCATACTTGTGAAAGCTTCATGTCCTGGTGTATCTAAGAATGTTATTTCTCTTCCATTTATTTCTACTTTGTATGCACCTATTGCTTGAGTAATTCCACCTGCTTCTCCTTCTATTACATTAGTTTCTCTAATAGCATCTAGAAGTGATGTTTTACCATGGTCTACGTGTCCCATTACAACAACTACTGGTGGTCTTTCTTTTAATTCTTCTTCCTTGTCTTCTGAATCATCAAATAGTATATCTTCTTCTTTAACTTCTTGTTTCTTTTTAGCAGTTACTCCAAATTCTTGAGCTACTAAATAGGCTGTATCAAAGTCTATATCATTATTTATTGTAACCATCATTCCTAATGCAAATAATTTTTTAATAACTTCTGCAGATGTTTTCTTAAGTTCTGTAGCTAAGTCTTTTACTGTTATTGTTTCTGGAATAGATATTTCTGTTAATTGGAAGATTTTTTGTTTTCTATCTTCATCATTTTTATTTGCTTTTTTCTTGTTTCTCTTTCCTCTTGCTGTTGTTAAATCATAATAATCTAACATTCCGCCTTCTTGGTCATCAAACATATTTGATAGTCTATCTACTTGTTTTAATCCCTTTAGTTTTCCTCCATCAAAGTCTTCACTAAATCTTCCACTTTTTTTGTTTTTATTTTGCTTTTTAGTATTGTTCCCAGCCGCTCTTTCTTCCATTCTTTCATTTTTTACTTTATCTATTGCACGTGAACTGAAATCTCTTTGATTTTCTTTTTCTACAACATCGACTGCCATAATATCTTTAATATTTTTGTCTATACCTTTTTCGTCTAAAGGTCTTCTTTCTCTATTATTAAAGTTTCCACGGTTTTGATTATTTTTGAAATTACCATTATTTCTACCTTGGAATTTATCTTGGTCTCTTCTTTGGAAATTATTTTTATCACCATTACGATTGTCTCTATTATCTCTGTTATTTCTATTTTGGAAATTACCTTTTTCGTTATTACGATTTTGGAATCTTCCGTCATTTCTATTATCATTTCTATTATCATTTCTATTATCGTTTCTATTTTGGAAGTTTTCTCTATTTTTATTTTGAAAATCTTTATGAATACGATTTTCTCTATTTTCTCTATTTGCTTTATTTGTTACGTCTTCTATTTTTGTTTCTACTTTCTTTTCTTTAATTGTTTCTACCATTTCTTCTTTCTTTTCAACGTCCTCTTTCTCAATCTCTGCTTTTTCTATCTTTTCTACTTTTTCTGTTTTCTCTTCCTTCTTTGGTTCTTCTTTCTTTCCAAGTCCAAATAATTCACTTACAGTCATTGGTTTTGTAGGCTTATTTCTATAAACAATATTATAGTCTGCATTTTTGTTTCTTTCTACAAATCCAACTTGTTTAGATTTTTGCTCTGCTTGCTTATTTTTATTTTCTTTTTTCTCTTCTTCAGTTATTATAACTTCTCTTCTTATTATAACTGGAGCTTCTTTCTTTTCTTCTTTTTTTGCTTTTACTTCACTTTTTGTCTTATTACTTTTTGATTTGCTATCTGTTTTATTTTCTGATTTGTTTTCTAATTTTTTACCATATGAATTTCTTATTTTTTCAGCATCTTTTTCATCTATTCCACTCATATGTGTTTTAGCTTCAATTCCTAATTCATTTGCCTTTTCTATTACTTCTTTACTGGTTAGATTTAAGTCTTTTGCTAGTTCATGTATTTTAATCTTACCCAATAGTTTCACCCCCATCAATTATTTTTAAAATTCCTTCTACAAAATTATTATCTTTAACAACAATTACTGCTTTATTTTCTTTTCCTATACTTTTACTAATTTCTTCAATAGCTCCATATATTCTGAAAGCTACTTTTTTTTCGTCTGCTACTTGCTTTACATTTTTCTTTGTTCTATCTGCAGCATCTTGTGCTACTATTACAAGTTTAGCTTTTCTTTTTTGAATAGTATCTATTACACTTTCCATACCAAAGCTTAGCTTTCCAGCTTTCATTGCTAATCCTAATAATCTATATACTTTATTTTGTTCCAAATTTTTAACTCCTTATTTTTTCATTGTATTTCTTAATTCATCATATATTTCTGAATTAATTTGCATTTCGAAACTTCTTTCTAATTTCTTAGTTTTAATAGCTTTTTCTAAGCATTCTATATTATCACATAAATATGCTCCTCTTCCATTTGCTTTTCCAGTTCTATCTATAGAAATTTCTCCTTCTTTATTTTTTACAATTCTAATTAAGTCTTTTTTTAATTTAACTTCACCGCATCCTATGCATGTACGCTTTGGTAAGTCTTTCAAAATATTCACTCCTTATTTATTGTATTCATTTTTTTAGTAATCATGTCCTAAATTATTCTGCTTCTTCTGTCTTTTTCTTTCTTCCTCTTTTTGCTTTTGGTTTTTCTTCTACTTCTTCGACTTCAGCTTCTGCTTCTTCTACTACTTTTTCTAATTTTTTAATATCTTCTTCATTTATTTCTTGGCTATTTTCTGTATTATCTTCTTCATTATATTCTTCTGAGTCTGTTAATGTTTCATTTTCTGCGTTTTGCATAGAAGCTATCATTTCTCTAAATTGTGTCTCACTCTTAATATCTATTTTCCAATTTGTAAGTCTTGCTGCTAATCTTGCATTTTGACCTGCTTTACCAATTGCTAGAGATAATTGATCGTCTGGAACTATTACTTGTGCAAAGTGTTCGTCTTCTTTTACATCTACTGCCATTACTTGTGCTGGAAGTAATGCTGAAGAAATATATATTGCTGGGTCTTCATTCCATTCTATAACATCTATTTTTTCTCCATTTAATTCATTTATAATATTTTGAATACGAATTCCTTTTGGTCCTACACAAGAACCTACTGGGTCTATATTTTCATTTGCTGAATATACAGCAACTTTACATCTATTTCCTGCATCTCTTGATACACTCTTAATTTCTATTAATCCTTCATATATTTCTGGAATTTCTAATTCAAATAATTTTCTTACAAAATCATTATGACTTCTTGATATTATTACTTGTGTGCTTCCTTTTAGTCCTTTTTCTACGCCTATTATACAAGCTCTTATTTTATCATTTACATGATATTTTTCTGTAGGTATTTGTTCTTTTACTGGCATAATTCCTTCAAGTCTTCCAAGGTCTACTACGACTATTCCTCCATCTGCTTTTTGTACTATACCTGAAACAATTTCGCCTTTTCTTTCATTGAATTCATTATATAAGAATTCACGAGATGCTTCTCTTATTTTTTGAATAATAACTTGTTTTGCTGTTCCTGCTGCTATTCTACCAAAATTCTTTGGTACTAATTCGTTTTCTATGATGTCTCCTTCTTTGTATTTTTTGTCTATTTTTTTTGCATCTTCTAAAGATATTTGTGTTTTTTCATTTTCTACTTCTTCTACAACTTCTTTTTGCATATAAACATGGATTTCTCCTGTTTGTCTGTCCATTGTAATTTTTACATTTTCATCTTCACAGTCATAATTTCTTTTATATGCTGTTACTAATGCTGTTTCGATAGTTTCTAGCATTTCATCTTTCTTTATTCCGTTTTCTTTTTCTAATTCCTCCATTGCTAATATTAATTCTGTACTGTCTATTGCTGGTTCATTTGCTTTTATTATTTTTTTCTTCATTTTTTTATTCCTCCCTTTTATAATTTATAATTTTCTTTACCAATTATATTTTAATTTCATTATTGAAATATTTTTTCTATCTATATTAATTTCTTCATTACTTTCTGTTACATCTATTGTTATATTTTCTTCATTATACTTTTTTAGAATTCCCACAAATTCTTTTTTTCCTTCTAATGGTTTAAATAGTTTTACTTCTATTTCTTTTCCAATTGAATCTTCTAAGTGTTCGTCTTTTCTTAGCACTCTTTCTATTCCCGGAGAAGATACTTCTAAGAAGTATTGTTCTTTAATATAATCTGCTTCATCTAAAATAGGATTTATTGTGTCACTTACTTTTTCACAGTCATTTAAGTCTATGCCTTCTTCTTTATCTATAAATATTCTTAAAAAGTATTCTTTTCCTTCTTTAGCATATTGCACATCATATAGTTTATAGCCAAGTTCTTCTACTTTGTTTTTTACTAAACTTTCTACTCTTTCTTCTATACTTGCCAATATTAGTCCCCCTTTACATTAATTAAAGAGCGGAATTTGTTTCCGCTCTTTGCTAAAGTTCATATTGTTTTACTTTTTATATTATACCACCTTTTCCAGAAATTACAAGTGTTTTTGTGATTTTTTATGGATTTTTCCGGATTTTTTTGTATACATAGTCACAGTTATTGTGATTTTTAATGTATCACTTTTAATCATTCAATTCTACTTGATATAAAGTACTACTCGGAAACCAACTTGAGTAGCAGTATAGCTAACATCAAAATAATCACGGTAGCACGCAGGAAAATCACTAGAAGCTCTAACTGAACTGCCACCACGAGACACACGTCGCTGTCCGCTGATTGCACTATGTGAATCTTCTTCTGTCCATTCCCATAAGTTTCCTGCAATATCAAATATATGATATTGTTGTGTTGTAGCACTCGCACCTGTTGTTAATAAATCTCCATGATTATCATCTGTATATGTTGAAGTTTTTCCGGAATCCACACTTCCAAAAGGTGGTAATATCCAATTTGAACTATTTTTATATGCTGTTGTTTTTCTTCCATTATATGATATTGATGTATTTTTATAGTTTCCCCATGAACTACTATTTGTTATATCAGATTCAGATAAACCTGCTTTATCTTTCATTTTATTTAATATTACATCCCATTGTGTTCCTGTTATTATTCCACTACTTACATAATTATTGTTATACATACTTTCGGCGTTTGATTTTGCGTGTGTCCAATCTATAAACATCCAAGGTATTATTCCTGCTTTACTTTGCGGAACTCCATCTTTGTTATACACTTGATTTGAACCTGTATGCGTTTGGTTTGTTGTAAATTCTGTAATTGTACTTGCAAGTCCTGCTTCATATCTTCCCACATAAAATCCACCATATTTTTCTATTTGTGTTAATTCTGATTTTGGCGTTGTTGTATCCCATTCTGCATTTTGTTTTCCCCAAGATGTTTTTGTATATGCACTTCTACTGCAAGGAATCCATACAAATTGATTTCCTTGTAAACTTGTTGTATATTCATATGTTGTCTTATCAGTTGTTCCATCATATTTGTCTGCTTTATTATCTGATATTATTACTCCATTATCAAAATTTCCACCTACATAATAAAAACCTTTTGGCACTGGTACAGTTTCTCCATCTCCTACTGCTACTGCATATACAGTTGATACTTTTGTTACGTTTTTTGCCTCTGTACCATCACTTGTTTTTATATAATTTACATTTTCTGTACCCCAACCTGGCTCTAACGCAACTTCTGTTCCTGCTTCTGTATCTTTTGTATTTTCCGGTAATTTGTTTCCGTCACTTCCTGTCTCTCCATTTGCTAATTGTTCTGCAAGTTCATTTAGTCTTACTTGTTCTTCTTCCTGTGCATTTATATATAAATTTCTTGCTTCTCTTGCTTTTGTTATTATCCCATTATTTCCTATTGTTGCACTTATTGTTATTCCTGCTAGTATTATTAATATTATTATTGTTACTATTAGACTTATTAATGTTATAGCTTTTGGATTTTTGACTACACTTTTATTCATATTTATTCTTTTATCTCCTTCTTTTGTTTTATTTTTCTCTTTTTGTTACATATTTATTCATCTTTAGCTTGTTCTTTTTTTATCTTTTTTGAATATTCTCATTTATTATGTAACTAAGTTACTACTTATTTTATATCATTTTACTATTAAATATTTGTTAAGTCAATAAGTTTTTCTTCGAAAAAATACTTTCTGCTATTTTTGTATATTTTTGTTGTTTTTTCTATTTTTTATATTTGTAGGGATTTATATAGAATTATCCAAAGATATTTAAAGATTAGCATAATTAATATTATATAATATATAATTGTTTAACTAAAAAACTCATACTATTTTAATATTTATCATAGTATGAGTTTTCTATATTTATCATAATTGTAATTTTTTGTTTCTAAATTTTATTTTTGTATTCTCTTTTATATATTTTTCTGTCTATTTTATATATAGTGCTGGACGGA
>CAKPGD010000032.1 GCA_934154515.1 uncultured Clostridia bacterium | reverse complement strand
AGAAAAATTTTTAAAACCATATAATGAAAAATTATATGCATGTAATTTAGAAAGTTTGGACAAAGATGCAATGGGAAGATTTTTTCCATATGCTAATATAAAAGAAATAATAAATAATATGAAAGAAAATAATAATATCTCTTATAATAATAAGTTTCTATATCCTAAAGAAGGAGCACAAAGTTTTATTGATGCTATATATAAAAAATTAAATAAAAAAGATATATTATTAAATACTGAAATACAAGAAATTAATGAAAATGAAAAATATGTTATAACAAATAAAAATAAAAAAATAAAATTTGAATACTTAATTAATACAATGCCTTTAAATAATTTCTTAAAATTATTTAAAAATGAAGAATACAACAAACTAGAAAAGAAACTTTCTTATAACCAAGTGCTAGTATTTAATTTAGGTTTTAAAAATAAATCACAATATAAAGAACACTGGATTTATGTACCAGATAAAAATATAAATTTTTATAGAGTAGGATTTTATGATAATATATTATCATCAGATAAATTGAGCATGTATATAGAAATAGGTTTTGGTAAAAATGATAAAATTGATATTGAAGAACAATTAGAAAAAGCACTTGAAAATTTAAATAAAATGGGAATTACTAAAGAAAATAAATTAATTGAATATTCTACTATTATTATGAACCCAGCATATGTACATATCAATAACGAACATAATGTAAAAATTAAAGAAATAATGACGAATTTAAATAAAAATAATATTTATAGTATTGGAAGATATGGTGCTTGGACATATTGCTCTATGGAGGATAGTATGATAGATGCAATAAAATTATCAAAAAAATTTTTAGAAAGAGGAGAAAATAATGACATCAATTAAATTATATTATATTGCTAATTGGTTATATAGGCATAAAATACCTTTGTTGCCAATGTTTTTCCAGGGATTAATATATATGTTTTTTAATTCATGGATACCATATAAATGCCAGATAGGAAAAGGAACTAAAATAGGATATGGAGGAATAGCAGTAGTTATACATAAAGATGCAAAAATAGGAAAAAATTGTATAATAGGTACATGTGTAACAATTGGAGGAAACAAAGCAAATGATACAGTACCAACTATAGAAGATTCTTGTTATATAGCTACAGGAGCAAAAATATTAGGAACAGTAACAATTGGAAAGGGGAGCTTTATAGGAGCTAATGCGGTGGTAACCAAAAATATACCTCCTAATAGCTTAGTGGCAGGAAATCCAGGGAAAGTAATTAAAAATAATATTAATATAAATGATTATAGTACACATATAATAAAGGAGGAAATTAAAAATGAAAATTAATGTAGTAGGATTAGGTTATATAGGTTTACCAACAGCCTTAATGTTTGCAACACATGGTGTTGAAGTAGTTGGAACAGATTATAATAAGGAATTAGTAGAAACTTTAAATCAAGGTAGAACAACTTTTGAAGAAGATGGATTAGATGAATTATTTAATAATGCTTTAAAATCAGGAATTAAATTTATAACAGAGTATACACATAATGATATATACATAGTATCAGTACCTACACCATATGAAAAGGAAAATAAAAAAATTGACCCTAAATATGTAATTTCAGCAGTAGAGTCTGTACTAGAAGTCTGCAATAAGGGAGCAATTCTAATTATAGAATCTACAATATCTCCAGGAACAATAGATAAGTTTATAAGACCAATTATTACAAATAAAGGATTTAAAATTGGAGAAGATGTACATTTAGTACATGCTCCAGAAAGAATTATACCAGGAAATATGGTATATGAATTAGAACACAATTCTAGAACAATTGGTGCAGATAGTAAAGAAGTAGGAGAAAAAGTAAAAGAATTATATGCATCTTTTTGCAAAGGGGAAATTGTCGTAACTGATATAAAAACAGCAGAAATGACTAAAGTAGTAGAAAATACTTTTAGAGATATTAACATTGCTTTTGCAAATGAATTATCAAGAATTTGTAGAAAAGATGGTATGGATGTATATGAAATTATTAGAATTGCTAATAAACATCCAAGAGTAAACATTCTTCAACCAGGACCAGGAGTAGGAGGACATTGCATTTCTGTAGATCCTTGGTTTTTAGTTGGAGATTATCCAGAAATAGTAAATGTGATAAAAGCTGCAAGAGAAGTTAATGATGGACAACCTGCATTTGTGTTAGAAAGACTACAACAGGTAATGAAAGAAAATAATATTGATGACATATCAAGAGTAGGAATTTATGGACTTACTTATAAAGAAAATGTAGATGATATAAGAGAAAGTCCTACACTACAAATGTTAGAGATAATGGGAGAAGAAAAAGCTAATAAAATAAAAGTATTTGATCCACATGTAAAACGTGAAGTAGTAACAAATCAATACCATAACTTTGATAAATTTTTAGAGGATGTAGATATTATTATTTTAATGAATTCTCATGACCATATTAAAGAAAATATAAACAAGATACAAGACAAGATTATAATAGATACTAAAAATATTTGTAATACAGAAAAGACATATAAATTATAAAATAGGAGATTAAATATATGAAAAAAGTAATGTTGGTTTTCGGGACAAGACCAGAGGCAATAAAAATGTGTCCATTAGTAAAAGAACTAAAAACAAGAGAAAATATCGAAACAATAGTATGTGTTACAGGGCAACACAGAGAAATGTTAACACAAGTATTAGAATGTTTTGAAGTAGTACCAGATTATAACTTAGATATAATGCAAGATAGACAAACATTATTTGATGTAACAACAAATATTATATCAAAAATAAAACCAGTATTAGAAAAAGAAAGACCTGATTTAATATTAGTACATGGAGATACAAGTACTACTTTTGTAACAGCCTTATGTGCATTTTATATGCAAATACCAGTAGGACATGTAGAAGCTGGATTAAGAACATATAATATTTATTCTCCATTTCCAGAGGAATTTAATAGACAAGCTACAGGAATTATAGCAAAATATCATTTTGCTCCAACACAAATGGCAAAAGAAAATTTGTTAAAAGAAGGAAAAGATAAAAAAAATATTTATGTAACAGGAAATACAGCAATTGATGCATTAAAAACTACAGTCAGAGAAAATTATAACAATGAAATATTTGATTGGGTTGGAAATGATAGATTAATATTATTAACAGCACATAGAAGAGAAAACTTAGGTCAACCGTTAGAAAATATGTTTACTGCTATAAAAAAAGTAGTAGATGAATATGATGATGTAAAAGTAATTTATCCAATACATAAAAATCCAGTAGTAAGAGAAACAGCAAATAAGATATTTGGAAATGATGAAAAAGTTAAATTAATAGAACCATTAGAAGTATTAGACTTTCATAATTTCCTAGCAAAATCATATTTGATACTAACTGATAGTGGCGGAATTCAAGAAGAAGCACCATCTCTAGGAAAACCAGTATTAGTTATGAGAGATACTACAGAAAGACCAGAAGGAATCAAAGCAGGAACTTTAAAATTAGTAGGAACTGATACACAAGTGATTTATGATAATATGAAATTACTATTAGATAATAAAGAAGAATACAACAAAATGAGTAAAGCTTCAAATCCTTATGGAGATGGAACTGCAAGTAAACAAATTGCGGATATAATTGAAAAAACATTATAAGTTTAATAAAAATTACAAAAGAAAAAATGAAAAAATTGTTTTTATCTATAAAATTATTGCCAATAAATAGTAAATAAGATATAATGTTATAGTAAAAAAATAAAAAGGGAGTAAGAGATGGAAGAATTAGATTTAAAAGAATTATTTGAAATATTTTGGAGTAGAAAAATATACATATTAATAATCACATTAGTATTTATAATAGTAGGTTTCATATATACATATCTATTCACAACTCCAAAATATAAATCAGAAACATCATTATTATTAGTAAAGCAAGATGCAGCAACAACAACGTCATCATCATCAATAACAACATCAGACTTAACATTAAGCCAAAAATTAGTATCTACATATAGTGAACTTATAAGAAGTAAATTAGTATTAGAACCAGTAATAGAAAGCTTAGAAATGGATACAACAGTAGATAAACTAAAATCTACAATTACTGTAAGTTCAGTAAAAGATACAGAATTAATAAGAATATCTGTAGTTAATGAAAATGCAAAAAATGCAAAAATTATAGCAAATCAAATAGTAAAAGTCTTTTCAGAAAAAGTAAAAGAAATCTACAAAATAGATAATGTTAGCGTAATAGATGCAGCAGAAGTAAATGAAACTCCATATAATATAAATCATACTAAAGATATAATAATATTTGCATTTGTTGGACTAGTAGTATCTGTAGTATATGCGTTAGTAGCAAATATGTTAGATACAACAGTAAAAAGTAAAGAAACAATAGAAAGTAAAATTGGTTTATCAGTACTTACAGAGATACCATTATGTGATTTTAGCGAAAATGGAACAAAAGCAAAAGGAGGTAAAAAATAATGAGAAAAGAATTAATAACATACAGATTACCAAAATCTCCTATATCAGAAGTATTTAGAACACTAAGAACAAATATACAATTTATGAACACAAAAAAAGGTTTAAAAACATTAATGGTAACTTCTACAACACCAGCAGAGGGAAAGAGTTGGGTAACTTCAAACCTTGCTGTAACATTTGCACAAGCTGGAAAAAAAGTAGTTTTAATTGACTGTGACTTAAGAAAAGGTAGACAACATGCTATATTTGGCGTAACTCCAACACCTGGTTTTTCTAATTATTTATCAGGAGTAGATTCAGCAGGAAAAGATGGTAGCGAGGATATTTTAGCATATGTAAAAGAGACAGAAATTGAAAACTTATACCTTATACCAGCAGGAAATGTTCCACCAAATCCATCAGAGCTTTTAATATCAGAGCAAATGGTTAATGGAATAGAAACATTAAAAGAATATTTTGATTTAGTAATTATAGACACAACACCAAGTTGCTTAGTTACAGATGCAGTAATTATATCAAGATATGTAGATACAAGTATTATAGTTGCATCTTATAAATCTACAAAGATAGAAGATTTACAAAGAATAAAAAGAGAAATAGAAAATGTTGGAGGAAAAATAGCAGGTGTAGTATTAAATAAAGTTCCAATGACACAAAAGAAATATACAAGTGCATATTATTATGGTTCAACAGAAGGAAATAATACACTAAAAAGAAAAACAACATCATCAAGAAAAAGTACAAGCACAAGAACAAGTGCAACAGCTACAACAAAAAATAGTACATCTGAAAGTTCAAAAACAACAAAAAAAGCTAGTAATTCTTCTAATATGCAAGATTCGGAAGAACTATTAAAGCAATTGAATAAATATATAAGTGAAGAAAAATCAAAATTAAAAGGAGAATAATCATGATTGATTTTCATAATCATATTATATATGATGTTGATGATGGGGCAAAAACGATACAAGATTCTATAAAGATGCTATTAGAAGCCGAAAAAGTAGGAATTACAGACATAATTGCAACTCCACACTATATGGAAGAATTTTATGAAGTGCCTAGAAGTGAAATATCAAAAAAGATACAGCTTTTAAATACAGCACTACAACAAAACAACATAAATATACAAATACATCAAGGAAATGAAATATATATAACAAATAACATAATAGACTTAATAGAACAAGATATAGCTTCAACAATGAATGATAGTAAATATGTATTATTTGAAACTCCAATGTCAAGTGAACCTTTAAATCTAATCGAAGTAATATATAAAATATTAGAAAGTAATAGAATTCCAGTAATTGCTCATCCAGAAAGATATAAATTTGTACAAGATAATCCTAATAGAGTATATGATTTAATACAGGAGGGAGCACTATTTCAAGCTAATGTATGTAGTATAGTAGGTCAGTATGGAAAAGAGGCTAAAAAAGCACTAATACAGTTATTGGAAAATAACATGGTACACTTTATTGGAACAGATACCCATAGACCAGAAACAATATATCCTAAGGTGCCAAAAGCATTAGAAGAAATGGAAAAATTAATTGGAAAAGAAAAATTAGAGAAAATAACAATAGAAAACCCAAGAAAAGTTATAAATAATGAAGATATAAACATAGAAGCTCCAACACAGATTAGAACAGGTTTTTTTAATAAATTATTCAAATAAAATTTAAATAAAAACGCTATTTTTAGAACGACATCTAAAGATAGTGTTTTTTTATAGCTATAAAGTGAACATAAATAGTTGAAATAATTAGAAAAATATGGTATAATGAAAAAGGTAGGTGATGTTTGTGGAAAACTATGAAAACATAGATTTAAAAAAAATTATAGAAATAATATTCTCAAAAAAATTATTTATCTTATTAATAATATTATTAAGTATAACAATTGGTTATGCTTATTCATATTATTATAAAGTTCCAAAATATAAAACTTCTACAACAATTTTGTTAGTAGCAGATCAAAAAAATAATAATCAAGAAGTGACTCAAACAGATTTAAATTTAAACTCTAATTTAATATCTACATATTGCAATATAGCAAAAAGTTCAAAAGTTTTAGAAAAAACAATAGAAAACTTAAATTTAAGCATGACACAAGAAGAATTACAAAAAAATATTACAGTAGAGCAAGTTAAACAAAGTCAAATTCTAAAAATCACAGTAGAAAATAATAATCCATATACAGCAAGAGATATAACAAATGAATTGTCGCAAGTATTTATACAAGAAGTAGCAAATATATATAATTTAGAAAACGTTAGTATAGTGGATAAAGCTGAATTAGAATTAGAACCTTGTAATATAAATCATACAAAAGATATGATAATTTTTACAGGGATAGGAATATTCTTGTCAATAGTATTTGTAATGTTAATATATATTTTTGACAATACAATAAAAGGCGAAAAGGATATAACAAATTATACACAATTAAAAACTTTAGGAAAAGTACCATTAGACAAAGATAATGATAATTTAATAATAAATAATAATCCAAAATCTAGTATAGTAGAGAGTATAAAAACTATAAGAACAAACATATTATACACGAGAAATAAAAAGGTAATATTAATAACAAGTGCAAAAGCTAAAGAGGGAAAAAGCTATATAGCAAACAATCTATCCGTTACAATAGCACAAACAAATAAAAAAGTAATTTTAGTAGATGCAAATTTAAGACAAAAAGATAGTGACGAAAATAACATATTTAATATACCAAATGGTGAAGGTTTATCAAACTTCATAAGTGATATAACAGAAGATAAATTAGCAAACTTAAATAATGCAAAGAAATATATTAAAGAAACAGAAATACCAAACTTACACGTATTACAAAAAGGATCAACTCCACCAAACCCATCAGAATTATTATCTTCACAAAAAATGAAAGAACTTTTAAATATATTAAGAGAAATGTATGATATGGTTATAATAGATGGTTGTGCATCACTTGAAATTTCAGATAGCATTGGTTTATCAACTATGGTAGATAGTACAATATTAATTGTAGAAGATAAGAAAACAAAAATAAATGAACTAAAAAAAGTCAAAAATAATATAGAAAATGTAAATGGGAGAGTAGCAGGTGTAATACTAAATAAAGTAAGCACACAACAAAATAAATATTATGGAAAAAAATACGGATATTATTATGGAAATGAAGAAGAACAATTTGAGAAAACAGTAAAAGAAGAAAATAAAACAACTTTAGACGAAATAATAGAATTAGCAAAAGCAAAAATGAACCAAAAAGAAGATATTGAAGAAAAAGATGTAAATATATTAGAAGAAACAACTTCAACAATTGAAAATGAAGCTTTTGCACAAAAATGTTTATTAGAAATACAAAAACTAAACAATGAAATAAAAAAATTAAAGGAAAATCAAAAAAATAATATTCAAGTACAACAAAACTTAATCAAAAATTTAAATTACGACGAAGAATTAAGCAAATTAAATAGCAAGATAGACAATATAAATTATGATGAAGAATTAAGTAAATTAAATAACAAGATAGACAATATAAATTATGATGAAGAATTAAACAAATTAAATAGCAAGATAGACAATATAAATTATGATGAAGAATTAAGCAAATTAAATAGCAAGATAGACAATATAAATTATGATGAAGAATTAAGCAAATTAAATAGCAAGATAGATAATATAAACTATGACAAAGAGCTAAACAAATTAAATAGCAAGATAGACAATATAAACTATGACAAAGAATTAAGCAAATTAAATAACAAGATAGATAATATAAATTATGATGAAGAATTAAGCAAATTAAATAACAAGATAGACAATATAAATTATGATGAAGAATTAAGTAAATTAAATAACAAGATAGATGAAGTAATTAAAAATCAAGATGAAAAAGAAGAACAACAAGAAGAAATAAAGACACCAAACAATATTATAAGCTTTGATTCTTTCTTCAAAAAGAAAAAGTCAATTAAAAAGGAATTTTCAATTAATGAAGATATAAATTATGAAGACTTAGAAAAAGTATCATCTTATGTTATAGATTTTAATGAAAACAAAATAATGGAAATGGCAATAGGGGAGAAATAATAAAAAAGAGCTTATAGAAAATCTTGTGTAAATCGGATTTCCTTCCGATTGATAACTTAAAAAAATTTAATATTTTTATTATTAACATTATTTTAATAATATTTTTCTAAAAAATCAATACTTTAGAAAAAGTTGTGTAAGTTTAATAGGGCTTAAGAAAAATCCTTCTTAAGCCTATTATTTTTAGGCTTTATTTTATATTCTGCCTTCATACATAATTCTAATTTTCTTCCAACTCTAATAAGTTAAGTATACCCTAATTCCTCTGTACTTGCTTTGTAAACTGTTTTTAAATCATTAGCAAGTTCTTTTCTATCTGTATAGTGAGCTAATTCTTATGCTCCACGATGTTATCGATTTATAATAAATTGCAAAAAAATGTAAAAAATATTGAAAAATATTGAAGTATATGATAAAATATAAGCAATTAGTAAATAAATATATATACAAGAGACAAGTGAAACTTTGAGAAATAATACTTGTCTTTTATTTTACAAAATTGTACATATATGAGGAGAGTTAAATATGAATAATAATTTAAATGAAGTAATAGAAAGAATTTGCAATGAAAAAATAAAAGAAAAGAAAATAAATGAGCAACCATTATGTGTTTTATTAGGAGGACTACCTGGCTCTGGAAAAACTAATCTTATAAAAAAGGTACAAGAAGAATATGAAGAAAGAGATTTTGTAGTTATAGACACAGATGAATATAGAAAATTATATCCTGATTATGAATTATTGATAAAAACACCTGAAAAAGCAATAGCAGAGACAAGTGAATTTTCTAATGCTATAGAAGCTGAGTTAATAAAAAAAGCTTTTGAAGAGCATTGTGATATTATAAGCGTAACAACATTAAGAGCAACAGAAGCAATAGATAAAATTTTATATGAGCCTGCTATAAAAAATGGATATAGAATGCAAGTATGTATTATGTCTGTTCCAATAACAGAGAGTGGATTATCAGCACAAAATAGATATGAAAAACAAATAGCAAACGGAGAATGTCCGCGATTTACACCAATGAGTTTCATAGAAAGTTGTCTTCAAGGAATAACAAATACAATACTAATGTTTCAAAATAAAAAAGATAGACCAATAATAAAAGTATATAATAGAGGCCAAGGCGAAAATTCTATGCCAATAGAAATTTATAATAGTCAAAAACAAAATCATGTATATAGATGTGCATTAGAAGCTTTTATGAATCCTATAAAAAATTTAAATAAAGAAAATGCAATAAAACAGATAAATGAACTGTATAAATTAAAAAAAACTCGATCTGCTAATATTATAGAATATTCTTCTCTTGAAAGATTAGAAGAACTTTTGGGAATAAGCAAATATAGAGAATAGGAAAAGGTATATTATAAATTTTATATAATATTGCTAATATAAATTAGAAAAAATTTAAAGGAGATAATAATATGGATTCTAATTTTATTTTAAATAATGGAAATAAAACTTATGCAAAAAAATGCCTAGATGAGATTATAGATATAGGTTTAAATTTTAAGTTACAGGAAAATTTTAGAGAAAAACATATTTCAAAGAATATGATGAAAAAAATATTTGAAATGCCAGTAAATACTACTAAATTAGAAGATATTATTAAATTTACAAAAGAACAAATACTTCCATATTGTTCTAATTTTGGAACAGAAAAATTTATGGGTTTTCCAGATACGGGAAATTCTATTGCAGGAATATCAGGAGCAGTATTATCAGACTTTTTACAACAAAATTTAATAAATTCTAGTTTTTGTGCACCAATAGCTACATATATGGAAATTGCAGTAATAAGATGGCTTAGAGAAGTTGTAGGTTATACAAACATTGAAGTTAATAATATATGGGATGTTGGAGGAATTATTACATATGGGGGAACAGGAAGTAATTCTATTGCTATGTTATTAGCTAGAGAGAACCATAGAAAAAACACAATGAAAAACGGAGTAAAAAATTCAAAAGAATATAAAGTGGTTATACCAAAAGGTATCGGACATTATAGTATTAAGAGTAGTTTAATGTGGATAGGGTGTGGTGATAATATTATTGAAGTTCCCACTATCAATTATAAATACGATTTAGATGAACTAAGAAAAGTTCTTTTAGAAAATAAAGGTAAAATAATGTGTGTAGTAGCGTATGTTGGAGATAGTAGAAGTATGACTATTGATAATCTTGCAGCAATTCATAAGGTTGTAAAAGAAGTTGATAATAACATTTGGTTGCACGCAGATGCTTGCCACGGATTTTCTTTAGGATTTAGTGAAAAATTGAAATATAAAATTTCTGGTATTGAGTTATTTGATAGTATTTCAACAGATCCACATAAGGTGTTAGCAATACCTTATACAGTGAGTGCTCTTCTATTAAAAAATCCAGAAACATTAAAGAAAGTTACTGCTACTTCTGACTTAATAATGAAGGAAGATTACGCTTTTGGTCAAGTAACACCATTTATTGGTTCTAAAAGTTGGATGTCATTAAAAGTATGGTTTGCATTTCAAAATATAGGTAAAAAAGGAATTGGAGAGATTATAGAAAGAAGATGTGAGATGGCACAATATCTAAAAGAAATACTTGAGAATAAAAAAGAGTATATAGTATTAAATGATGTAGACATAAATTCAGTAATGTTTATGTATGTTGGAAATAGAGATAATATTACAATAACTATAGATGAAATTAATAATATAAATAAACAAATAAAACGAAAGATAGATATGGATGGAATATACTTTTTACATCAATTTTCAATAAATGATGATAATAAGAAAATATGTGAAAATGCAACTTTGTATCCATTAAGATATATGTCAGGAAATGATAATATAACAAAAGAAGATATTAACAATATAATAATGTATATTGATAATATTGTTAAAGATTTAAATAAATAGAAGGGTGAATGATATGAAAGCAGATATACCAGTTATTGGTAAAGAATATGTTGAATATATGAGTGAAGAAATTAAAAATATAAATCCAGATATTTTATTATATGGTTCAACTGTATATGGCAAAATATCAAGCGATTTAGATATTTCATTTATAGTAGAAAAGTTTGATTGCAAAGATTATGAAAAAATTAAAAATTTAACAATAGAATTTCAAAAACAGCATAAAATGAATTTAGATGAAGAAGTACCATATTCTAGTAAATTAATATATACTGATGCTGATGTGGAATACATGCTAAGAAATACACCTTTTAAAAAGATAAATGGAGTATATAGAATTACACCAATAGAAAAAACAGCAAAGTTTTTAAGTTCTAAGGAAATGAAATACAGATTATTATTAAATATTTTAACAACACGTTCTTTATTGTTACAAGGTGATAGTAAAAAAATAAATATGTATAAACAAAAAGCATGGGATTTATTAGTAGAAGTTATTATATCCTATAATCAATTATCAGAAATTAATTTAGATCATTTTATAGAATTATTATATAGAGATGAAAAAACTAAACAAGATGGGGAAATGTTCTTAGGATATAAAACTAATATTAAACAAAAGAAGTTTGATTTAGAAGATGATTGTGAAAGAACATTTGATAGATTAGTTAAACAAGGGAAAATAAAAAAGGAATCACAAAGGCAATTTAAGATAAATGAAGATTGGGAGAGATAATATGGATTTGTTAGAATGTTTGAAAAATAATGATATGATAATTCCTGATTATAAAAGAACTTCGATTGTAGATGTAGTAAGAACAATTTATACATATTGTGGATATAAAAACAAAGAAGAAAGTATAAATCCGGAAATTAAACAATATATAAAAAATAGAAAACATATATTACTTATATTATCAGATGGAATGGGGAGTAATTTAATAGATTCTTTGTCATATGATATGGTGTTAAAAAAGAATAAAGTTACAGATATATTAACAGTATGCCCAACAACAACTGGTTGTGTATTATCTTCAGTGGCTACAGCAGAATATCCATCCATTCACGGAATGATAGGGTGGTATAATTATAATAGAAATAGAAACATAGATTATTATACATTATTATTTAAAGATAGAAATGGTGGAAAAAATCTGAAAGAATTAGGCATAAAGGAAAAAGAAATATATGTATGTGATTCTGTGATGAATAAATTAAAAAGAAAAACGATAGCTTTATTTCCTGAAAAAATAGTTAATAGTAATTTTTCAAAATTTGTGTTAAATGAAAATAGATATTCTTTTAATAATATTGAAGAAGCATTTGAAAAAGCGATTAATAATATAAAAAATAATTTGAATTCTGAAACATTTACATATATGTATCTACCATATGTGGATTTAGAATCTCATAATAATGGAGTATATAGTAAGCAGGTTAATAAAATTATTAATGAAATTGAAAATGAAGTAATTAAATTAAAAAAACAAGGAATACCAGACTTAGAAATTATTATAACAGCAGATCATGGACAAATAGATGTAACACAAAAAGATATTACAATGGATTTTGAAAAATATAATAAATACTTTTATGCTTTACCAGGAATTGATTATGGTACAGCTACATACTATGTGAAAGAAGATAAAAAAGATGAATTTTTACAAAATTTTAAAAATGATTATAAAGATAAAATGTATATTTTTGAAACAAATAAATTTATAGAAAACAACATATTTGGCAAAGATGAAGTATCACAATATATGAAATCTAATTTAGGAGAATTTATAAGCTTTTGTAAAAAAGGAGCATACTTTGTTAATACTATAGATGACACAGAAAAATATATTGGAAAAATTAAAGGGTCGCATTCAGGTTTTAGTAAAGAAGAATTAATAATACCACTCATTGTTATAAATATATAAAATAAAAAAAGTTCCAACATAAATATATGTCGGAACTTTTTATTTAGCAACAACAATTGTCATTATTGCACATTTTTTTAGTACAATTAGCCATATAGAACTTCTTTTCAGCAAGCTTATCCTGTACGCCACGAAGAGCTTCACCAAATCTTTGGAAGTGGTTAACCTCTCTTTGACGTAAGAAACGAAGAGGGTCTAATACATCAGGGTCATCCTTACAAAGGTCAATTAATTTTTCATAAGTTGCTCTAGCTTT
>CAKPGD010000031.1 GCA_934154515.1 uncultured Clostridia bacterium | reverse complement strand
GAAAAGAAAAGAACACCAGCACCACCATTTACAACAAGTACAATGCAACAAGAAGCTTCAAGAAAATTAGGATTTACATTAAAGAAAACAATGAGTGTAGCACAAGGACTATATGAAGGTGTGAAAGTTCCAGAAAAAGGAGTAGTAGGTCTAATAACATATATGAGAACAGACTCTACAAGAATTTCAGAAGAAGCAAGAGCAGCAGCTAAGAAATATATAACAAAAGAATATGGAGAAAAATACTACGAAAATAGATACTATAAAACAAATAAAGAAGCACAAGATGCTCACGAAGGTATAAGACCAACATATGTAGAATTAGAGCCAGAAAAAATAAAAGAATCATTAACAACAGACCAATATAAATTATACAAACTAATCTATAATAGATTCATAGCCAGTCAAATGTCAGCAGCAATATATGATACAGTAGCAGTAAGCATAAAAGTAAATAATTATGACTTCAAAGCAAATGGTCAAACTTTAAAATTTAAAGGATTTATGACATTATATGTAGAGTCAGAAGATAACAAAAAAAGAGAAGAAAAAGACGAAACACTTCCAGAATTAGAAGTAGGAATGCAAGTAAAAGAAAAACAAATAGAGCCAAAGCAAAGCTTTACAGAACCACCAGCAAGATATACAGAAGCAAGTTTAGTAAAAGCTCTAGAAGAAAAAGACATAGGAAGACCAAGTACATATTCACCAACAATTACAACAATATTGGAAAGAAGATATATAGAAAAAGAACAAAAACAATTAAAGCCAACAGAACTTGGAAGAGTAGTAAATAATCTTTTAGTAGAAAATTTTGGAGATGTAATAAATGTTGAATTTACAGCAAACATAGAAGAACAATTTGACAGCGTAGCAGAAGGAAAAGAAGAGTGGAAACAAATTATAAGAGACTTCTATGGACCATTTAAGGTAACCTTAGATAAGGTAGAAAAAGAACTAGAACATGTAAAATTAGAAGAAGAAGTATCAGATGTGCAATGTGAAAAATGTGGCAGAATGATGGTGTATAAATATGGAAGATATGGAAAATTCTTAGCATGTCCAGGTTACCCGGAATGTAAAAATGCAAAACCAATAATAGAAACAATAGACGTACCATGCCCAGTATGTGGAGGAACAGTACAAATAAGAAAAACAAAAAGAAAAAGAAATTATTACATTTGCGAAAACAACCCTGCAAGTTGTAACTATATCTCTTGGGATAAGCCAAAGCCGGGAGAAAAATGGGAGCCAAAAGAAACAGTAGAAGTAGAAACAAAAAAGAAGACAACGGCTAAAAAGAAAACGACAGCAAAGAAGAAGACTACAAAAAGAAAAACAACTAAGAATAAATAAAATAATACTTTAAAAGTGCCTAGTACTTTTAGAAAAAGAACAAGTTAAAACCCCAGAAATTATCTGGGGTTTTAATTCATTTTGCCATAAAATGAGCAATAACATTATTACATAAAGTTATGACTCTTTATTTCACTTCAGTTCATGTATAGCATTATTACATAAAGCTATAACGCCTTCTTTTGTTTTAGCCCGTGTGAAGAAACAGCCATTATGACAAAAAGTTGCATCTTGTACTCCCGAAATTTTAGGAAGATTTTCGGTTTGCCCAGCCCATTCTTTAGGAAAAGAAGTTCTTTGTTCGAATTTTTTTTCTAAAGAGGGAGGAACACATTGTGCTGCCCAACCTCCTGAAGGGTATGGAAAAATTACAAAATTGATACAGTCTCTATCAAACCAAGCAAAATTAGTATTGTAATTGCAAACTGCTTCTAACCATGGAAATGTCTGAGATGGAATTTCTAAAATACCATTTGAAACAATTCCGTCTTCTTCGGTTAGGTCTAAAACGAGTTTTAAAGCTAATCCTTTTGAAAGAGCATCGTAGATGGCATGTTTCAAAATTTCAATAGTAACGTTAAGTGCAAGCTGAAAACCTTCATCAAAGCTATTTTGTTTGCTACCATATACTGGAAGAAATGATGTAATAAAGCTGAAAGCATGAGTAGGTACAGATATACCATTATCTTCTTTATCAACATTCTGAATAAGTTTTTCATCAATCTCTTTGACAATGCCTTTAAAAGTGCTTTCATAAGTTTTAGCAGGATTGTCTGCAAGAATAGAAGAAAAAGGACTATATAATTCATCAAAACATTTATAAATTACACCTTCTCCATATTCCCTCCAAACAAGTCCTGCACTTGCATAAGGAACTCCATTTTTTCTTTTACCATTTCCTCCAGGCTGATGATCATAAAGACCGCCACCGACATCAACTAAAATATTTGCTTCTTTTGCATGTAACAAAGAAACATCTTTGGAACGGACAATTTCAATTTGGTCGTCGGAATGAAATAATGCAAGAATTGCACAAGCAACTACTTCATCTGAATGAAAGATACCATCATGTGTACCTATAATAAACCGCTTTTTTTCTTTTTCTTTTGATGAAACTAAAATATTAGTGTTCATACACTTTACCTCCTTTAATTTATGATACAAGTATAACATAAAAATTTACATAATTCAATATTGATATTGAATTAATAAGAAAAAGGTTGTATAATGTTAAACAGCTAGAAAAGAGGAATAGAAATGGAAAAATATTTAGATTTAAAAAATGATAAAGATTATATAAAAATAAAAAAAGCATCAAAAATAATAAATAATGGTGGGCTAGTATTATTTCCAACAGAAACAGTTTATGGAATAGGTGCAGATGGATTAAATGAGCAAGCAGTAAAAAATATATTTATAGCAAAAGGAAGAAAGCAAGATAATCCTCTAATATTACACATTTCAAACATAAAGATGTTAGATAGAATAGCCAAAAATATAACAGAGTTAGAATATAAATTAATGAAAACATTTTGGCCAGGACCATTTACAATTATTTTAGAAAGAACAAAAATAGTTCCCAATATAGTAACAGGTGGGTTAAATACAGTTGGAATTAGAATGCCAAGTAATGAAATTGCAAAGAGGTTAATTGAATATGCAAATACACCTATTGCTGCTCCAAGTGCAAATATATCTGGTAGACCAAGTGGAACAAATGTAGAAGATATATTTAAGGAACTATCAGATAAAGTGGACTATATTATAGATGGAGGACAATGTGAAATAGGAGTAGAATCTACAGTCGTAAGAGTAGTAGAAGGAGTACCACATATATTAAGGCCGGGAAAAATAACAGCAGAGCAAATAAAAAAAGTAGCTGGAAATGTTATAGTAGATAAACATATATTAGGAGATTTAAGTGCAAATGAGCCAATATTATCTCCTGGAATGAAATATAAACATTATGCTCCAAACTCAAAATGTATGTTAATATATAGCAAAGAAAATGAAAAAATGGTAGATTATATAAATAAAACTACTAAAAAATATAAAAATCCATTAATAGTGTGCCATACAAAAAATTTAAAAAGTTATAATTCAAACAACATTATAGATATGGGAGAGACCTTAGAAGAAGATACTAAAAATATATTTAAAATATTAAGAAAAGTAGATTCATATAATCCTGATATAGTACTAATAGAAGGAGTGCAAAAAGATGGATTAGGCCTTGCAATTATGAATAGATTAATAAGAGCATGTGAACACAATTATATAGAATTATAAAAATTCACTCAAAAACATCAATTGCTTTTTAAATATTAAAACAAAATGCCTAGAAACTAATTTAGTTTTTAGGCATTTTACTTTTGGGTTGAATAATTAAGTAAAAAACAACTTTTTCTAAAATATTCATTTGTTCAATTAATTATCGAGCATAAAATAAGGAATATAATACTTGTATAAATAAATTAGAAAAATAATTGAATTTTATGTAAAATTATGATAAAATATATCAAGTTTATAACTAATAGCACATTGAAAAATTAATAGGAGGAAAAACATATGAGCGAAATCATTGTAAACACATCACAAACACGGAGTCTGGAACAACTAAGTAAAGAGGAAAAAAAGCAGGTAGAAACTAAGCTTGCTTCGCTGGATTATATGAATCCTGTGTCTATTATCCAGTTTGGTTCTGAAAGTAGCAAAGAAGTAACATCCATTTCAACGCAAATGATTTCAAAGTTTAAGGTAAAAGATTTTGAAGATGCACAAGCATTAATCACTAATTTAATTGGTGACTTAAAGACAGTGGATCCAGAAACTTTACTTACAACTAAGAAAAAAGGAATATTATCTAATGTTCCTTTTGTTGGAAAAAAGGCAGAAGAAAAAATTACAAGTTTACTTACACAGCAAGTATCTATAGAGAAGGCAATAGACGAAGTGGAAGATAAACTGGTAGCTGCCAAGGTGACTCTTATGGGAGATATGGAGTTCTGTTCTCAGATGATTAAAAAAACATATGAATATGCAAACAATCAGGAGATTGAGTATATTACAATTCAGGAAGCTCTTAAGAAAGCAAATGAAGAAAAAGAGCAGTTAGAAGAGTTGTTTAGACAAAATCCTAATATTATTGAGTATTCATATAAGATATCAGAACTTAACAGAGCAATAAAGAGGCTGGAACTTAAGGCTTATAATTTGCTGGTATTTAGAACATCTACATTGCAGTCTGTAACGCAGGTTGGGCTTGTACAGGGAGGAGATGAACTAATGGTAACAAAAATAGATGATACCATTATTAATGTCATTCCTTCATGGAAAAGAAATTTTGCTATTGCACTTGCTACGTATCGCTTGAACAATGCTGTTACAATTGAAAAAGTAGTAAATGACGCAACTAATAAGTTACTTATTCAAAACAGCGAAATGTTAAAAGATACTATGTTGAAGACAGCAGTAGAAATGGAAAGACCTTCAATAGACCCCGAAACTCTCAAAACAGTTAATAAAAACTTAGAGGAAACTTTTAACGGTTTAAGTGCAGTAAGTGAAGAAACTAAAAAAGTAAGAGACAGTGCAATAAAAACTGTTGAAAGTATTCAAACACTGGCTTTAGAACTGCAAAGTGGAACGAGTTTAACAAATAAACTGGAGGGCAAAAATAAAATATGAAAAAATGTAAAAAACGAAAAATTAAGCGGAATATAGCTAAACGCATATTAACCATACTCTATTTCGCCTCTACAGCGTGTATTCCAATTTATGTATTTCGATTTACTTTTTTCTTAAAAAATAATATTATATATGCTATAACAATTTCATTTGTTGCATTTATAGTAATGGATATTATATGTAGCTTGTTAGAAAGTTTGATAGAAAAAGTTGCTAGCATAAGGATTAGAAAATTAGAAGAAAAGGAAAAAGTAAAAAAAGAAAAAGAAGAAGAAATTAGTAAGTTAGAAAGGCTTCTATTAGAGAAAAATGATTATACTGAGGAGATACAATGGGCAAAAGAGGAAAATAAGAACTTTAAACAAAAAATTAAGAAAAGCGAAGATGATTTACCAAAAGAAATTGTAGAAAAGCTAAAAAGGGCTTGTGACAATATGGAGGAAATTATAGAAGTACTAAAAAAAGATACAGAAGAGTACTACCCACTTCGCCATACTTTTAAAGTGTATTTCCCAGAATTCAAAAAAGCAACTTATCAATTTATTAATATTGCTGAAGGAAATAGTCTAGATGAAGAAAGTACAGCTGAATACAGTAAGCTAGTAACAGAATATAACCAGTATCTAGAATATATTAAAAGCCGTATTAATAAGCAGGACAAAATGAGCTTGAATATTCAAGCAAAGTCTTTAGTAAGAATATTAGAAGCAGAAAGGAAAAAAGGTGAGACATAATGCGGAAAGGAAGAATTATATTTTGGACTATTTCTCTTTTAATATGTGCAATAATAATACTTTTGGTAAAAAAAGAGGAAAGTATGATACCATATGAGGAGAGAGAACCAACTAAAGTATATTGCATAGATGAGGTTAAAGAAAAAATTAAAAAGATAATTGAAAATTCAAATTTTGGGGATACACATAGGGTCATTTTTACAGACAACAAGGATGAAGCCGAATTTGTATTGACAGACAGGATTACATCCAAAGATGATGGATATGAAAGGTTAGCCTGGAGTCCTCTAATTGTGGCTTTTGATGACACGACAAAAAATAAAGTAGAGTCTTATATAAAAGACGGATACTTAATAGAGGCTGAAAATGGCCATACTTATACTATTGATTTCCAAAAAGTGATAGAAGCCACTTTGGAGGGAAAATGGACAGATAAGATTTATTGCCCAAAAGTGACCACGAGAGAAGGAGAAATATTCTTTGATTTTTTACTTATCAACATAAACTCTGGGAAATATCCTCAAAATAGCGAAGAACTTGAAAAATGTACAGAAGTGGCAAATAAGTTCTTAAGTAGTAATCTTGTGTCGCAGTGTAATAGTACAGAAAAGCTAAAAAGCAAAAAGGTTCTAGAAAACGAGATATATATTATATTTGAGAAGGATATATATAGCATGGAATCTAAAGGCTATCATTTTGAAATTAGCTATCCAACTGACACTGTTCTATATGAAATCTATTATTACTACAAAGGTAGTAATGAAAAGGAATTGCGAAGAATAATGAACAAAGAAGATTTGTTCAGTTATTATGGCAAGTTAAAGCAAGTTATATATAATGGCATGAGATGTAGATTTGAAAATCATACTAACGCATTAGCTACATCATGTTATAGAGTCAGCGATGGCTTTTCATATGTTGAGATTCCGTTAAAGGAAGAATAACCTATTATCCCCTAGAAACTAATTTAGTTTCTAGGGGTTTTTGCAGGAAAAACATAGAAAAACATAGAAATTAATTGTAGTACTTGTAAATTTAGTAAAAATATTATATAATATTCCATTAAGAAAAATAGAAAAGGAAAGCGAGAAAAGGTATGATAGTAAACCCAGCAATAATAGAAGAATTATGCGATTCAGCGGGAACAATAAGACAAGAAAAAGCAAAAGAATATATAAATAATAGAAAAATAAACATAACAAAAGTTGTTTATGACGATGAAAACAACTTTGTAGTACGTTCAAAAGTAAAAGGAAGCAAAGGCGAAATATATACAGTATATATTCAAGTGGATGATGGCGAAATAGAAGATGTAAGTTGCGATTGCCCAGACTATTATGGACACTATGGTACATGTAAACATATACTAGCAACAGCATTAGAATTTGATAGAAATGAAAACTATGTAAGAATATTTTCAGGAAATCAAGGAAAAGAAAGTGATGTAGACATTTTTAAAAAATATGACAGAAGTGAAGAAAAATATAGAGACTTTAAACAATTAATACAAAGCTTTTATCCAACACATGAGCAAACACTACAAGAAAGCAAACAGAAAATGCTTCCACATTCAATAAAAATAGAACCACGCTTAATTTACAACTCATACAACAAAACATTAAAATTAGAAATAAAAATAGGAGATAAACAATTATACAAAATAAAGAGCTTTCCAGAATTTTACGACAAAATGCAAAAAAAAGAATATTATAAATATGGTATGAAACTTGAATTTACACATGAAGAAGAAGCATTCGAACAAAATTCAATACCATTATTAAATTATATATTAAAATATGCAGAAATAATAAAATATGCAAACGAGTCAGCAAACCCATACACATATTACACAAGAACAATGGAAGATAGTTATATTCATATATCTAATAGTGGAATGGACGAATTGTTCGAAGTACTAAAAGGACAACAAGTAACATTTCAAAAAGACGGAAAAGAAAGAAAAATATTATTTTTAGATGAAACACCAAATATAAAATTTGAAGTAGAAGAAAACGGAAAAAATGAATATAGAATAACACCAAACATTGATGTATACAATTATGAGATAATTAAAGGAAGAAAAAACATATATGTACTAATGGATGGAATTGCATACAAATGTGACAAAAAATTCGAAAATACAACATTAAAGTTATTGCAAGTATTTAGAAATAACTTTACTACTAATATAGTGTTTCCAAAATATGAACTACCACAACTATTTTCAGTAGTATTTCCAAAAGTAAGAGACAAAATAGAAACAACAAACTTAAACAGTGAAGAAGTAGAAAAATATATACCAAAAGAATTATTTGTAAAAGTATATTTAGACTATGATGAAAGAAATTATATAACTGCAGATATAAAATTTGTTTATGGAGAAGAAGAATTTAACCCACTTTCTAATGAAAAAATACAGGTAGCAAGAGATGTAGCAAAAGAAGACGAAGTATTAGAAATGTTTAAAAATTCAGGTTTTATGTTTGAAAAAGAAAAATCAAGACTAATATTAGTAAATGATGATGCAATATATAATTTCTTATCAGAAGATATAGAAAAATATATGAAAGAGTTTGAAGTATTAGCAACAGATAATTTTAAACAAAAAGAAATCAAACAGCCCAAAATAGGAACTCTAGGAGTTAGAGTAGAAAATCATTTATTAAATATAGACTTTAGTGCATTAGATTTTGATCCAAAAGAACTTAAAGAAATTATGCAAAAATATCATCTAAAAAAGAAATATCATAGGCTAAAAGATGGAAGTTTTCTAGAATTAGAACAAAACGAAACAATAGAATTTCTAGATGGTATAACAAATGGAATGGATATAAACTATAAAGAAATAGAAAACGGAGAACTAAAATTACCAGCATATAGAAGCTTATATTTAGATAGAATGCTTGCCAATATAAAAAACACAACAATAAAAAAGAACGAAGATTACAAAAAACTTGTAGAAAAAATAGAAAATAAGGATTTAACAGAAGAAGTAGAACTACCTAAAAACTTAAATGCAGAATTAAGAAATTATCAAAAAACTGGTTATAAGTGGCTAAAAGAGCTAGATAAATATGAACTTGGTGGAATACTTGCAGATGATATGGGATTAGGAAAAACTGTTCAATTACTATCAGTAGTACTAGATTATGTGCAAAAAGAAAAAAATCCAAAACCATCAATAGTAGTGTGCCCAAGTTCTCTTACATTAAACTGGCAAAATGAAATAAGAAAATTTACACCAGATTTAAATTCATTAGTTATTTGTGGAAGTCTTCAAGAACGTAAAAGAAGAATAGAAAACATAGAAAATTACAATATAATAGTAACATCATATGATTTACTAAAGCGTGATATAGATTTATACAAAGAAAAAAATTATGAATTTAAATTTATAATAGCAGATGAAGCTCAATACATAAAAAATAATAATACTCAAAATGCAAGAGCAATAAAAGAAATAAAAGCAGAAACAAGATTTGCATTAACTGGAACTCCAATAGAAAACTCACTTTCAGAGCTATGGTCAATATTTGACTTTATAATACCTGGATATTTATTTGGATATCGTAAATTCAAAGAATTATATGAAATGCCAATAATAAAAGATGAAGATGAACTTGCAATGAAAAAACTAAAAATGCTAATAGAACCATTTATATTAAGAAGAATAAAAGAAGAAGTATTAACAGAATTACCAGACAAAACAATAACTGTTTTAAACAACGAAATGCAAGGAGAACAACAAAAAATATATCTATCATATCTTCAAAATGCAAAAGATGAGGCAATGTCAGAAATAGATAGTAATGGATTTGAAAAAAGTCAAATAAAAATATTAGCTTTACTTATGAGATTAAGACAAATATGTTGTCATCCAAGTTTATTCATAGACAACTATAAAGGAGAAAGCAGTAAACTAACACAATGTGTAGAAGTAATAAAAGATGCAGTAGATTCTGGACATAAAATATTACTATTTTCAACATACACAGCAATGTTTCCAATGATAGAAGAAGAACTAAAAAAAGAAAATATAAGATATTGTAAATTAACAGGTCAAACTAAAGTAGGAGAAAGAATAAAATTAGTAGATGAATTTAATGAAAACAAAGACATAAAAGTATTCTTAATTTCTTTAAAAGCAGGAGGAACAGGACTAAACTTAATAGGTGCAGACATGGTAATACATTATGACCCTTGGTGGAATTTATCTGCAGAAAATCAAGCAACAGATAGAACTTACAGAATAGGACAAAAAAAGAATGTTCAAGTATATAAATTAATTACAAAAAATTCAATAGAAGAGAAAATTTATGAACTTCAAGAAAGAAAAGCAAAACTAATAGATAATATGCTTTCAACAAACGAAACATTTATAAATAAACTTTCTAAAGAAGAAATAATGGAATTATTTAAATAAAACAGGAGAAAATAAATGAAAGACTATATAACAATAATTGGTGGAGGGCTAGCCGGTTCAGAAGCGGCTAGCCAAATAGCAAAAGCAGGAATAAAAGTAAAATTATATGAAATGAAACCTGTAAAATTTTCAGGAGCACATAGCAACACAAATTTAGCAGAAATAGTATGTAGTAACTCTTTTAAATCAAATTTACACACAAATGCATGTGGACTATTAAAAGAAGAACTAAGAATACTAGATAGCTTACTTATAAAAATAGCAGATGAAACATCAGTACCAGCAGGGCAAGCATTAGCAGTAGATAGAGAGAAATTCTCTGAAAAGGTAACAAAAACATTAGAACATATGCCAGAAATAGAAATAATAAGAGAAGAAGTAACAAATATAGAAGATATAATAAAAGACGGAATAGTAATAATAGCAACAGGACCGCTAACTTCAGACGATTTAGCTAAGCAAATAAAAAGAATAACAGGAGAAAAAGAACTATCATTTTATGACGCTGCAGCTCCAATAATAGAAAAAGAAAGCATAGACTTCAATATAGCTTTCTATGGAAATAGGTATGATGAAGAAAAGAAAAAAGAAGAAAGTATAGAAGAATGGAAAGAAAGACTAAAAAGCCAAGAAGCAAGCTATATAAACCTTCCAATGAATAAAGAGGAATACGAAAGTTTTGTAAATGAATTAATAAAAGCAGAAATAGTGGAACTTCATGAATTTGAAAAAAGAGAAATATTTGAAGGATGTATGCCAATAGAAGTAATGGCAAAAAGAGGAGAAGATACATTACGTTTTGGACCGCTAAAACCAGTAGGATTTGATGATCCAAGAACAGCAAAAAGACCATATGCAGTAATTCAGCTAAGGCAAGACAATAGTGAAGGCACATTATTTAATATGGTGGGATTTCAAACAAACTTAAAGTTCGGAGAGCAAAAAAGAGTATTTTCTATGATACCTGGATTAGAAAATGCAGAATTTATAAAATATGGAGTAATGCATAGAAATACATTTATAAACTCACCAAAATTATTAAAAGAAACATATCAGATGAAAGAAAAATCTAATATATATTTTGCAGGACAAATTACAGGAGTAGAAGGATATGTAGAATCAATAAGCTCGGGAATAGTAGCATCATTAAATGCAATAGAACAATTCAAACAAACACAAAAACAAATAATATTTCCAAAAGAAACAATGATAGGAGCTTTAGCAAAATATATTAGTACAGATAAAGAAAACTTTCAACCAATGAATGCGAACTTTGGAATAGTTCCAGAATTAGAAGTAAAAATAAAAGATAAAAAAGTAAAATATGGAAAACTTGCAGATATAGCAATAGAAAAAATCAAATTAATTAAAAGTTAAATTAATTAAAAATTAAATTAATTAAAAATTAAATTAATTAAAAATTAAATTTATAGAACGACTAGCAAAAAAAATAGTTTAGTCGTTCTTTTTTATGTGCAAAAATAAGTAAAAAAGATTAAAAAAAACATTACATCACTAATTATTTTACATAATATACTTGCGCTTTATGTCATTTTATGGTAAAATAAAGTATAGGTAAAATTTTGTAAAGGAGAAATTTTAATATGGAAAAAAATAATTATAACGAAGAAATTGATGCAAGAATAAATGGATTAGTTAACAATATGCGAAAATACAACGAAAACAGAAAATTAGAAATTAAAGAAAATAATAAAGAACTTACAAACAATAGTAAACAAATAGCTGAAATAGAAGCTAGAATTGAAAAAATTAAAGGCTATCAAAGCAGATTTCAAGAGAACGAAGATATGTACAAACAATATCAACAAGATATCAAAGCAAAAGAAAAAGAAGTTTTAGGGTTAAAAAGTAAAGAAAGAAATTTAAATGCAAAAAATGCAAAAATACAGAGAAACGAATTAGCAGGAGAATTAAAACCAGAAATTAAAGAATTCTACAATCAAAGAGATGAAATTATAAATGAGTTAAAAGAAAAACAAAAAAATACAATTCTAGAAAAAAATAATGAAATAAAAGAACAAGAAGAATTAAAAGAAAGACTATCAAAAGATGTAGAAGCTTTAAGAAAAGGCGTAGAATCAGAAAAATTAGTAGCTGAAAGAATAAATAATACAGATGCATTACAATACAAAATGAAAAAACTAGAAGAAAAAGAAAACGAATATGCTAAAGTAGAAAACAACATAAAAGAATTAAAAGAAAATCTAGAATCTGATATAGATAAAGAACTTGCAGAATTAGATAGCAAGATAGAATTTTTAAAAGAAATAAATATAGATACAGTAGAAAAAAAACATATAATTTCAAAAACAGAAAGCAATGAAAAGACTGAAAAAATAGAAAATAAAGATTCAGAAAAAGAAGAAAAGGCTGAAAAAACAGAAAATAAAAATCCAGAAAAAGAAGAAAAGGCTGAAGAAACAGAAAATAAAAATCCAGAAAAAGAAGAAAAGACTGAAAAAACAGAAAATAAAGAAGAAGAGGACAAAAAAGAGGCATTAAGAAAATACGAAAAAGAAGGATATGGAAAAAATGCGGATGGAGAATACTATAATCCTTGGACAGATGAATATGATAAAAATTATGACCCAACTAAAGATACTACTTATATGCCTAAAAATGCTGAAAATATAGAACAAAATGCTGAAAATATAAAACAAAATGATGAAAATCAACAACAAAATATAAATGAACAAGCTCAAGGAGAAAATAAAAAATCAAAAAATAATGCGAAGAATAAAGAAAAGGACAAAGATATAGAAGAAATTGATTTAGATAAAGAAAATGCCGAAAGAATAGCAAAAAGCAACAATGTAAAAATTACATATATAGCAAAAGAAGATAAATATTTAATAGAAAATATAGGACTTGATGAAATTTTAGTAGTAAGTAGAAAATCAATGAAAGCTATGGATTTGAAAGAAATTGCAGAAAAAAACGGACAATCACCAGAAAATTTAGAAAATGTAGATACAAACGTTTTAAGAATTTTAATGAGTTATGACCACAAATATGGCACAAAAAAATCAAAAGAATATTTTGAAATGATGACAACAATAGGAAAAAATAAAGAAGAAAGACAAGAAGAAATGATAGAAAGTGAAATAGAAATAAGTTATAACTTAAAAGGACTATTTGATAAAAATTCAGATGATTTAGAAAAAAATGAAGATAAATTTACAGACGAAGAAAAGCAAGAAATATTAGCAATAGCAAATAATGCAAAGAAAAAAGGAATAGCAACAGTGAAAAAAGGCGCAAAAGTAACAATTATGGAAAAAATATTTAAAATAGCAAACAGAATAAAAGCAAATAAAATAGAAAAAATAGGAACAGGACTAGAAGTAAGCCAAAGCAAAGAACAATATAAAGAAAGTGAATATAATAAACTAGTAAATAAAGATTATATGAAAACACTAGAAAGTAGATATAAAAGAGCTGTTAGAAATCCAAAAATAGTTAATAAAATAGCAAATAAGATGGCTAAAAAAGCACAAGAAAAAATGATGGCGAGCGAAGAAGATAAAGAGTTTGAAGAACTTGATAAAGCTTTAGAGTATAAAAAAGAAAAATCAACAAATAGGAAAGCGTTTGCAAGCAAAATGAGAGCTATAGTAAATGAAAAAAAAGCTATTGAAAAAGTAGAAAGAGAAATACTAACTGAACAAGAAAAGAAAAAAATAGATGAACAACTACAAAAATAGTTAAAAAATATTGACATATAAGCAAAAAAATGGTAAAATAATAACCGTTAGTGTGAAATTGCAAATACGCATTTCCGTAACGGTTATTTAATTTTAAATTTAAATTTCTTTTTGAGAAATCATTTAGAAATTTTAAATAAATTTAAGGAGGTGAAATTTAAGTGCCAACAATTAACCAATTAGTAAGAAAAGGAAGACATACTGCAAAATCTAAATCTACATCACCAGCTCTACAACACGGTTACAATTCTATGAAGAAAAAAGTAACAGATAAAAGAGCACCACAAAAAAGAGGTGTATGTACAGTAGTAAAAACAGTAACACCTAAGAAACCAAACTCAGCTTTAAGAAAAGTTGCCAGAGTTAGACTTTCAAATGGTTATGAAGTAACATCTTATATCCCAGGTATAGGACATAACCTACAAGAACACAGTGTTGTATTAATCAGAGGTGGTAGGGTAAAAGACCTTCCAGGTGTTAGATACCATATCATCAGAGGAACATTAGATACAGCAGGTGTTAAAGACAGAATGCAAGCTCGTTCTAAATATGGAGCTAAAAAACCTAAAAAATAAAAAAATGAACTAAATCAGGCATCTTGCACATTTTACTCTTTTATCACAAA
>CAKPGD010000030.1 GCA_934154515.1 uncultured Clostridia bacterium | reverse complement strand
TAGGCTATATAAAGCTAGGACAACCTTCTACAACATTATCTGGAGGAGAAGCACAACGTGTTAAACTTGCAACAGAACTTTCTAAAAAGGCAACAGGAAAAACTCTTTATATATTGGATGAACCAACTACTGGATTACACATAGCGGATGTTCATAGATTAGTTGATATTTTACAAAGATTAGTAGATACAGGAAATAGCATTGTTGTAATAGAGCATAATTTGGACTTAATAAAAACAGCAGACTACATTATAGACTTAGGACCAGAAGGCGGAGATAAAGGTGGACATATAGTGGCAGTAGGAACTCCTGAACAAGTATCAAGAAATGAACAAAGCTACACAGGAAGATTTTTGAAAAAATACTTAGAAAAATAAAATATTAAAAATACTACCTTAAACAATTAATCTCAAGGTAGTATTTTTAGTAAAACCGAACTAAATAGTTCGGAAAAATTATCTACAATTATTATTACTGTTTTCATTATTGTTATTTCTGTTTTGATTGTTTTCGTTATTTCTTTGGTTGTTTTTATTGTTCTTTTTGCTATTTTTTTCTGACATAATAGTAGCACCACCTTTCTTATTCATATATATTGTTTGCAAAAATAAAAATAATATACTATTGATATTTTAAAAATAATAAAAATATGTTATAATGCCTATATAAAAAGTAAAGGAAGGATAAATATGAGCAATATAGTAATTGGAATAGAAGGATTGGTAGGAAGTGGAAAAACCTCTATATGTAGGAAATTATTACATAAATTACCAAATTCAATAATTTTACATGGAGGAAATCTTTATAGAGGAATAGTATATGCTTTTATGCAAAAAAATACTAATAAAAATATAACTTCATTAGAAAATATAGATATAACTCAAATAATGAAGGCTTTAAACGTAGAAATAAAATTAGAAAATAATGAAACAGTAGTATATGTAGAGGGTAAAAAAATAGATGAAGAAGAACTTCAAAATGAACAAACTTCTATGGCAGTATCAATAGCCGGAAATGTAGCAAATAATGAAAATTTATTTATATTTGCAAGAAATATCATAAATAAATTCAAAGAAAAATATAATGTAATAGTATCTGGTAGAGCATTAATGCAAATATATCCAGATTTAGATTATCATTTTTTAATCGTTGCAGATTTAGATGAAAGAGTAAAAAGAAAAGCAATTCAATATGGAGAAAACGTAAATTTAGATGAATTAAGAAATCATATAGAAACAAGAGATGCTCTTCAAGAAAAATCTGGATTTTATAAAATTTATAATAAAACAATAAAAGTAGATGTTACAGATTGCAAGACAATAGAAGAATCTACTAACAAAGTATGCAATTATATAAAAGAACTTAAAGTTTTATTATAAAATAAATAATGCGAAAGGAAAACAAAAATGGAATATAAAAACGAAAAACTAGAAGAATTTAATAATTATTTAAAAGGTAAAAAAGTTGCAATAATTGGACTTGGTGTAAGTAACTTACCATTATTAGACTATTTTAATAATTTAAATAGCAAGATTACAATATTTGATAACAAGAATAAAGAAGAATTAGATAGCAAGATAATAGAAAAAATAGATGAATACAAGATAAATTATTATGGAGGAGAAAATAATTTACAAAATTTAGTTGGTTTTGATATTATATTTCGTTCTCCTAGTGTTATGCCATATAGAAAAGAACTAAAGGAAGAAGCAGATAGAGGAGCAATAATTACATCTGAAATAGAAATGGTTCTTAAACTTACTCCTAGCAAAGTAATAGGCGTAACAGGAACAGAAGGAAAAACAACAACCACTTCAATAATTTATGAAATAATAAAAAATGCAGGTTATAAATGCTTCTTAGGTGGAAATATAGGAAAGCCAATATTCACTATGGTAAAAGATATGAGACCAGAAGATGTAGTTATATTAGAATTAAGTAGTTTTCAATTAACAAACATGGATATAAGCCCTGATATTTCTGTTGTAACAAATATATTCCCAGACCATTTAAATGTACATAGTTCTTATGAAGAATATAGAAATGAGAAAAAAAATATATTTAAGCACCAAAATGAAAATGGAATTGTGGTATTAAACTATGATAACGAATTCACTCGTGAATTTTCAAAAGAGGCTAATGGAAAAGTTATATTCTTTAGTAGTAAAGAAAAGATAGAAGATGGATTCATTTATGATAATACAGATTCTACTATTAAGTACTGTGAAGATGGAGTAAGAAGACACTTAATAAAAAAAGAAGATATTAAACTTCGTGGAATTCATAATTACGAAAATATATGTGCAGCACTTGCAGCAACAAGTTCTTTAGTTGATGTAGATAGTGCAGTTAAGACCATAAAAGACTTTATAGGTGTAGAACATAGATTAGAATTTGTAAGAGAATTAAATGGAGTAAAATGGTATAACGATTCAATAGGAACAAGTCCAGCAAGTACAATGGCAGGACTAAATGCTTTTGAAGAAGACATAGTTCTTTTAGCCGGAGGATCAGATAAAGGACTAGATTATAAAGAAGTAGGGGAGACAATAGCAAAGAAAGTTAGAACTTTAATTTTAACAGGTCCTACCGCTACAAAAATAGAAGAAGCAACTAGAAAAGCTCCAAATGGAGATAATGTAGAAATATGCTATGCTGAAAATTTGCAAGAAGCGGTAAAATTAGCAAACAAAAAAGCAAAAGCAGGGGATATTGCATTACTTTCACCTGCGAGTGCAAGTTTTGATGCATTTAAGAATTTTGCAGAAAGAGGAAACAAATTTAAAGAATTTGTAAATGCTTTGTAACATTAAAACCTTCTTATGAATAATATAACTCATAAGGAGGTTATTTTTATGTACTATCAAAATTATGAAGATTATATGAGAAGCGTATTAGGATATCCAATTGAAAATAGAAATACTTATGTAATGAATAATGCAAATGAAGAGGCAAGCTATAATTATACACAAAATAGAAGTAATAAAGAAATAGAGGAGATGTACCCAGAAATATATAAAAGAGTAAATCCAGTTGTTTGTGAAGTATGTGATAAATGTAATATGCCACTTACTAGAGATTTACTTGAAAATATGACTGATGAGGTTTTTAGAAGAATTGATGTTGGCAAAGAATTTTCTGTTAAGATAAATATTGATAATAGAATTTCTGAAAAAGAAATTGTTAATAATGTCAAACAAATGAACAGTAATAATGTAAATGTTGCAAGTAGAAGCGGAATAAATAGTAATACTACAACGAACAATATACAAACAAATAGTAGAGTTAACTCAAGTGAACCAATGAATGCTAGTAAAGGAGAGATACAGAACAGACAACAAAGACAAAACAATCCATTCTTAAGAGATTTAATACAAATATTGATACTTAATAGAATATTAGGTGGAGGTGGAGTATTCTTCCCACCAGTAAGACCACCAAGACCACCATTCCCAGGTCCAGGAAGGCCACCGTTCCCAGGAGGACCAGGAGGTAGACCACCTATGCCAAGAGATTATGATGAATATATAAGATAAATATAAAAAAATTTAAGAAAAAAGTACCAAGAATTAACTTGATACTTTTTCCTTAAAAACACAATGAAGAAGTTTGTTTTAGAGATTAAAAATTTCTAATGAGGTAAGGAGGATTCGAACCTCCGAGTACAAGATTGTGGTCCTGTTGCTTTAAGTAACCGCTAAGCTATTACCTCAAAATATTTCCTCTTCTTTGGAGGGGGGAGCTGAGATGTTCACTTGTTTTAAAAAACGAGATTTATTTAGGAAGATTATCAAGAGAAGCAAATGAAACATCTCAGCAGTGGAGGTTGAGGGTTCGAACCCCATTGTAAAAATCAAAACTATCACTTTGAAATTTTACATAAAACCAGTTACCTCCATAAAAACGTAAATTTACGTTTAATGATGCAGTGAGGAATCGAACCTCGGACATACTTAATAAATTCGTTGCAAATGTCGTGAAACATAATGAGGAAATTAAGTATGCTCTGCCAACTGAGCTACTGCACCTAAAAATCAATTGACATAAGCATACATCAATTTATGTTAATTGTCAATAGAAATACTTGAAATTAATTAAAAAAATTATAAAAATTTTACAAAAAAAGCTAAAAATTTTCAAAAAAATAAAAAAATCAGCGAATTTCTTAAAATTTTCTTGATAAAAAATGAAAAAAGACATATTATAATATAAAATAAAAATATAAATTTGGAGGAATAAAATGCCAGAACCAATAGAAGTAATAAATATGAGAAAAAATTCACAAGATAGAGATTATGTATTAAAAACAGTAAAAGAAAACGGAAAATTGCTAGAATTTGCATGTGACGAATTAAGAAATGATAGAGAAATTGTTTTAGAAGCTGTAAAAAATAATGCTGAAGCATTTGAATTTGCAAGTGACAAATTAAAAGGAGACAGAGAAATAGCATATGAATCTGTTAGCAAACTTGGATGGACATATTGCTATGTTAAAGAAAACTTATTATTAGATAAAGAACTTTTAATGTCTGGAATAAAAATAAATGGGCAAATTTTGTATTATTCACACCCAAGTATGAGAGACGATAAGGAAGTTGTATTAGAAGCAGTCAAAAATAAAGGAATAATAATAAAATATGCTAGCAGAAGGTTAAGAGAAGATAAAGAAGTAGCCACAGAAGCTATGAAACAAAACAAAAGCTGTTATATATTCTTAGGAGAAAATATAAAAAAAGACGAAGATATAATTGCTTTAAAAGGATAATTTTTACAAAATTAGAATAATAAACCATTACTGAAATCAATTACTTACATATAAAAAAACAAAAAGGATAAAATAATATTGTTAAACTATTTTTATTTAACAATTTAAGAAAGGTAGGTATATTATATGAAAGTAAAAGATTGTATGTGTAGTGACGTATGTTGTGTAACCCCAACAAACACAATAAAAGACTGTGCAAAATTAATGTGTGATAACCACATCGGATGTGTTCCAGTATGTGATGAAGGAAATAATGTTGTAGGATTAGTAACAGATAGAGACCTTATATTAAGAAGTATAGCTTGTGATAAAGATGCAAAAAGCACACCTATAAGTGATATTATGACTTGTAAAGTTTGTTGTTGTAACTCAAATGCAGATGTAAACGAAGCTGAAAAATTAATGAGTGAACAACAAATAAGAAGACTTCCAGTTGTAGATGATAACAATAAAATAATAGGTATTATTACATTAGGAGATTTAGCAAAAAATAATAATGTAAGTACTCAAAGTGTTTGTAACACTCTTGAAAATATATGTGGATGCAACATTAAAAATGCCGAGTAAAACTAGAAATAAGCAAGAGATAATTATAAAAAAGTAGTATAAATAATAAAAATATTAAACAAAAGCAAGGAAGCTTATAATTTATAATAAGGCCAAAAATGAATAATAATAAAGAAAAAATAAGATTGTTAGAATTTATATATACTAAAAATATAAGTTCTAACAATTTATTTTTGTAATTCATTTTTAGTATAAATTTGGACAAACTACATACAATGGTAATATATAATGATAGGAGAAATGTATATATGGTCATTGATATGAATTACTGGTCAAAAGTTTTTAAAAAAATATTAATATTTATACTTACAATAGTTGGCATATATGTAGCTTTTAAATTTGCTGTATTTTATATGCCATTTTTAATAGCGTTTATATTATCTCTTATACTAGAGCCAATAATACGTTTTTTAATGAGAAAATTTAAACTAAAAAGAAAAACAAGTGCAATTATTGTATTTGTAATTTCACTTTCTATTATTATAGGATTATTAGTTTGGGGAATAGCTTCATTAATTTCAGAATCATATAATCTATTAAATGGATTAAATGGATATTTTGAAATAATATCTACAAGATTTAGAGAAATAATGTCTCAAATTGATTTAAGTAAATTACATTTGTCTGAAGATATAATTCATACTCTTCAAAATTCAGCAATTGAATTGTTAGGATCAGTAACACAATGGGCGAAAGGAGTATTGACAAAATTATTAGAAATTATTACTTCAATTCCTACAATTGTAATATATGTAGTAATAACCATACTTGCTTTATTCTTTATTTGTACAGACAAAATATATATGGTAGATCAATTAGAACATCATTTTCCAACTATTTGGGTGAAAAAGATTTATAGATTTATAAAAGATCTTAGCAAATCATTAGGAGGACTATTAAAAGCAGAAGTTATATTAGTACTAGTTTCTTTTGTTATATCTCTAGTAGGGCTATATATATTTAAAATGGTAGGCTTAAATGTACCATATCCATTAATAGCAGCTTTGGCGATAGGGTTTGTAGATGCACTTCCTATATTTGGTTCTTCTTCTGTTATGATACCATGGGCAATTATAGTAGCATTTAATGGAGACTTAACATTAGGAATTGCTATAATTGTATTGCTAATCATTATGAGTATGGTAAGACAGTTTATAGAACCACGAATAGTTTCTGGACAGATAGGAATACACCCTATATTTACCTTAATTGCAATGTATACAGGATTTAAAATTATTGGAATTTTAGGAATGCTTATAGGACCAATTGTTTTAATTATATTAAAACACATATTTAGTACAATGATAGATAAAGGCTTTGCAAAGGCAATATTTGATAGAGAATAAAAAAACACTTATACTCACAGCATTTGCGTAAATTTTCATAAGTAAAATATTCAAGAGAATGTAAAAATAAAAAGAGAGAATTACTATAATTAGTAGTTCTCTCTTTTATAGTGAAAAAATAAAATTAGAAAATAGCTGAAGTTGGAATATATTCTTCATCAGGAGGATACACATATTCATCATTAGGTTTTTCAATTGCTTTAATAGATGTTATTTCTAATATAGGCATATCGCCGTGATAAGACCCTTTAGTAATAGTTCCTTCAATAGTTATCCATTGATTATCTCTAAAATTAATAGCATCTTTATAATGACATAAAAAACCGACAACGACAGTTTGTAAATCAGAACTTATAATCATATTTCTGCCTAAAACAAATTGCTCTTTATCTAAATCATAAACTCTATATACAAATCCGGAAAACTTAATCTTCTTACCTATATAAGAATCAATATCATCATGCACAGTCTTTAATATAGTAGAGTAATTTTTGTTAGTAGGCTCATATACTTCTTTTTGGGTAAAATTATCATTTACCTTAATACTAGCAGTGTATATTTTATATCCCACAACTCCACAAAGTGAAATTACGAAGATAATAATAATAGCAAATAGAATTTTATACAAGGTAGAGCCACTCAACTTTAAATTATAGATAAACATACAATTTTCCTTCTTTCATTAGAATATTACTACAATATATGAATAAAAAAGCCTAATTATACTTAAAATTTATTACCTGTTTTTCTTGCATTTTACAATAAAGAGTGATATAGTTTAGGGGTAATTGTAAAATTATATTAATATAAAAACAGAAGGGAAGAAAATTAATGGGATTATTTAAAACATATAGTGAAAAAGAAGTAAAAAGAGTAATGCCAATAGTAGCTAAAATTAATGGCTTAGAAGAAGAAATTTCAAAACTATCTGACTCTGAATTAAGAGGAAAAACAGATGAGTTCAAAAATAGATTAAACAAAGGAGAAACACTAGATGATATCTTACCAGAAGCATTTGCAGTAGTAAGAGAAGCATCTAAAAGAGTTCTTGGAATGAGACACTTTGACGTGCAATTAATAGGTGGAATTATACTTCATCAAGGTAGAATTGCCGAAATGAAAACAGGTGAAGGAAAAACATTAGTAGCAACACTTCCAGTATATTTAAATGCACTTACAGAAGAAGGCGTACACGTAGTAACAGTAAACGACTACCTAGCAAAACGTGATAGTGAATGGATGGGAAAATTATATAGATTTTTAGGACTTAGTGTAGGACTTGTAATTGCAGGAATGAATCCAGCTGAAAAACAACAAGCATATAACTGTGACATAACATATGGAACAAATAATGAATATGGTTTCGATTATCTAAGAGATAACATGGTTATTTATAAAAATCAATTAGTACAAAGAAAATTACACTATGCAATAGTAGATGAGATTGATAGTATTTTAATTGATGAAGCTCGTACACCACTTATCATTTCTGGTAGAGCAAATAAATCATCAGACCTTTATAAAAAAGCAGACAGCTTTGTAAGAAAACTAAAAGCAAAAGTGCTAGTAGAAGAAGACGTTAAAGATATTGAACAAGCAGAAGATAATGAAAAATATGATTACATAGTAGACTTAAAAGCAAAATCAGCATCACTTACTCAAAAAGGAATAAAAAAGGCAGAAGAAGAATTCAAACTAGAAAACTTCAATGATATAGAAAACTCAGAACTTGTACATAACGTAAACCAAGCACTTCGTGCACATGGAATTATGAAAAAAGATATAGACTACATAGTAAAAGATGGGGAAGTATTAATAGTAGACGAATTTACAGGACGTATTATGTATGGAAGAAGATATAACAACGGACTACATCAAGCAATAGAAGCAAAAGAAGGAGTAAAAATTGCTGATGAATCAAAAACACTTGCTACAATTACATTCCAAAACTACTTTAGAATGTATGCTAAATTAGCAGGTATGACTGGTACTGCTATGACTGAAGAGGCAGAATTTGAGGAAATTTATCACTTAGATGTTATAGAAATACCAACAAATAAACCGATGATTCGTGTAGATAATCATGACGTTATATACAAAAACGAAAACGCAAAATTTAGAGCAGTTATAAATGAAATAAAAGAAAGTAATAAAAAAGGTCAACCAGTTCTAGTTGGTACAGTATCAATAGAAAAATCTGAAAAATTAAGTAGCTTATTAAAAAAGGAAGGAATTAAGCACGAAGTATTAAATGCTAAATTCCATGAAAAAGAAGCAGAGATAGTTGCTCAAGCTGGTAAATATGGTGCTGTAACAATTGCTACTAACATGGCAGGACGTGGTACCGATATTATGCTTGGAGGAAATAGCGAATATCTAGCTAAACAAGAAATGAGAAAGCAAAAATATCCTGAAGAACTAATAGAGCAAGCAACAGCTTTCAATGAAACTGACGATGAACAAATATTAGAAGCTAGAAAGAAATTTAAAGAGTTAGAAGATAAGTATAACGAACAAATAAAAGATGAAAAGCAAAAAGTAATCGAAGCTGGCGGATTAAAAATAATTGGTACAGAAAGACATGAATCAAGAAGAATTGACAATCAGCTTCGTGGACGTAGTGGACGTCAAGGAGATCCGGGAGAATCAAGATTCTACATAGGATTAGATGACGACCTAATGAAAATATTTGGTGGAGACAAAATTACAGCAGTATACAACATGCTAGGTGCAGATGAGGATATGCCTATCGAGTCAAAAATGATTTCAAAATCTGTAGAATCTGCTCAAAGAAGAGTAGAAGATAGAAACTTTAGCATAAGAAAGAATGTTTTAAATTATGACGATGTTATGAACACACAAAGAGAAATTATATACCAACAAAGAAGAGAAGTTTTAGATGGAGAAAACTTAAAAGACCAAATATTAAAAATGATGGATTCTGTTGCTGAAGATTTAACAAACACATATTTCGCTGAAGAAAATGTAAATAAAGAAGCATTAATGCAAGACATAACAGTTACTTTTGGTATAGATAAATTACATTCTTTAAAAGAAGAAAAACTAAACATAGAAGATGTTATAAATGAATTAAAAGACAAAATTCATGAAGTTTATACTCAAAAAGAAGCAGAATTTGGTAGCGAAAACTTAAGAGAATTAGAACGTGTTGTAATGTTAAAAATAGTTGACCAAAAATGGATGGATCATATCGATGCTATGGACGAATTAAAAAACGGAATTGGATTAAGAGCATATGGCCAAAAAGACCCTGTTGTTCAATACAGAATTGAAGGATTTGACATGTTCGATGAAATGGTTGCTAACATAAAAGTTGATGTAGTTAGATTCCTTCTAAATGCAAGAAAAAGAGAAGATGGAATGGTATCTAGACAAGAATCAGCTCAAATAACAAATACAAGCCTAGAAGATACAGCAATAAAATCATTAGATGGAGTTACTCCTTCAAAAACAAATACAAACACAAATACTCCAATAGTAAATACAGAACCAAGAATTGGAAGAAATGACCTATGTCCATGTGGAAGTGGCAAAAAGTACAAAAACTGTTGTGGTAAATAACCTCACAAACCCTTATAAAATAAGGAATTGTTAAAAATAGAAAAAATGATAAATTTGTCCACAGATGACAATTTGTCCACGATTTGTCCACATAGCATAAATAATGTGGACAGAATCGAGGACCCCCATAAAAATCAATAAAAAATCTATGTGGACAATTATTGAGGATATAGTCATATAAAATGTTGGTATTCGAAATACTGGCATTTTTCCATTTCATTAAGTTTTATAATGAAGGAGAGATGACTATGGTAAGCGTAAGAAAACGTGGAAAGGTATATGAATACCGATAAACGGAATAGATTATACAAAATATAAATTAAATGAACTTAGAAAAAATATATCATATGTATTTCTAGAACCAGTAATTTTAAATATGTCTATAAAAGATAATTTGATGTATGGTTATTATCATATGGAGAAAAACAATTATTAAGTTTCGCAAGAGCAATAATAAAAAATGCAGACTTAATTATATTTATAGAAAACAAAAATATTGTAGAAATGAGAACTCATGATGAACTTATAGCAAAACAGGGATATTATTATAATTTATACATGAGCAAAGAAGAAAATAAAAAATCTTTAAAATATTGTACCTAAATTATATAGTGTACTTTATGAAAAATTTGAAGGAGATAAAAATATATGAAAATAATAAAGGCAAAAGTTTGGAGAAAAATTGACATACAAATAAATAGTAAAATTAAATATGATAATCCATATAAAGATATTGATATAATAGTTACATTTATTCATGAAAACAATAAAATAATTAAATTAAATGCCTTTTGGAATGGAGATAATGAGTGGATAGTTAGATTTACTCCAATATTGACAGGAATTTGGAATTATAGTATTAATTGTTCAGATGAAAATAATGATATAAATTATATAGTTGGAAAAGTTGAAGTAAAAGAAAATGAACAAAATCTTAATATAGAAAAGCAGGGATTTTTAAAAATTAGTAGCAATAAAAGATATTTTGAATATGAGGATAATACTCCATTTTTTTGGTTAGGTGATACAAATTGGCAATCATTTAATTTGAACAATTACTATGAATGTAATTATCCAAATTGTAATTGTCATAATCAATTTAGACATATATTAAATAATAGAAAAGAAAAAAATTTTAATGTATATCAAACTTATTTTGATACATCTAATGGAAACATCCAAAATAGTGAGAATATGTGGATAGATAAATTTAATAAAATAAACCCACAAGTATTTATAGAGGTTATTGATAAAATGTTTGAAGAAATTGTTGAAAGCAATATGATAATTGCATTAGGCTTTGGTCTTCATTATGTAACGCCAAGTGCAATAAAAGAGGACGAACTATGTACATTTGCAAAATATATTGTAGCAAGATATTCCGCTTATCCTATTGTTTGGATAACAGGTCAAGAAATAGACTTAGAAATAGAAAATCAACATACATATGATATTTGGAAAAATGTTGCTAAAATAGTTAAATTAAATGATCCATATCATCATCCAATGAGTGGTCATATGTTTTCGCATCCTAAAAAAATAGATGATTTAAATGCACAACCATGGCATGACTTTTGGGCAATTCAAAGTGGTCATTATGGAATGGCTAAAATAGCAACACAAGAACATTATAAAATGTTTTATGATTTAAAACCTACAAAACCTATTCTTGAAACAGAAGCAGATTACGAAGACATTAAGTGTAGTAACAGATTTAATGGATATGAAGCTACAAGAATTTCAGCATGGAAATCAATACAGTGCGGAAGTTGTGGATATACATATGGTGGCAATGGCATTTGGGCAAGTTGTTACAACACTACGGATAATACTTTTTGTTTAGGTGACTATAGTACAGAGCCATGGTATATGGGACTTGACAAACCTGCTTCATATGAAATGAAACATTTGATAAAATTTTATAATTTAGTTGGCTTTGAAAATTTAATTCCAAAATTTGATAATAAAAATGAAGAAATAGTAATTTCAGCCACTAAGAATAATAGCACAGTTATTGTGTATTTCTATAATGAATCAAACGAGACTTGTGAATTAGATCAATTATTAGATGAAAAATATTATTCATATTGGTATAATCCGCTTACTGGTAATTTTATAAGAAATAACTGTTTTATACCAAATAATGGCAACTACAAAGTGCCAAATAAACCAACGAAATCAGATTGGGTGCTATTAGTAACAACAAATAATTATAAAATAAAAGATTTTGAAGAAATTTATTATGATAAAATAATAGATGATGAAATAAGTAAAGAAAACATTAATAAATATTTAGATAAAAAAACAAAAATAGATAGTTGTAAAAAGTTTTGTGTATCAAATGAAGATGAATTATGTGATTTTAAAAATGTTAAGTATAATCCATACTGTGATATAACTACGAAAACGATTGAAATAGAACTTGATAAAGAACAATATATTGACTTAATTGAAATAGATTTTGAAAGTAATAGTATTCCTAAATTTAGAATTTATGGAATAGATGCAAAAGGTATAATTTCAATAGTAACTGATTGTAAATATAGAAAACCTAATATTTTTGAAAATGATAAAAATATAATTTTAGAAAAAATAGGTGGAAACTATAAAAAAATTAAGATAATAATATTAAACAATAATATAGATTTAAAAGTTAATAATGTTGATTTGCTTAAATAACGATAACAAAAATAATATACCAAGAAAAGCAATTAGAAGTGATTAGGAGTAAAACTTGAATAAATGACAGAAATCTTATATTAGAAATATCCAAAAGAATGGTAAGACAATATAAGTATGAAAGTGTATAAGAATTAATAAACGAAACAAGGTAGGAAAATTTAATAAAAAACAGAAAAACGGAAGAAAATGTAATAATAGCAATAAATGCAATGAAAAAAGTAATGATAATATTTTTGGGTCCATTCTTAACGACTATTTTATAAAAAAATCACAAGAAAGTATATTAGATTTATCTACATATTATATTTTTTCATATATTACTTGGAATTGGAACATTTATTGTTGCAAGTATAGTAAAAAAATAAATTTAGAATAGGAATGTTCAGAATAGGTGTTATATTAAACTATGTATATATAATTGCAATAATAACGCTTAAAGAAAAAATTATAGAACACTTAGGGTTCAATTATAACAGTAACAAATTATGAACTAACAGCTGTTATAATACTAATAATATCAGTTATACAAATAATATTTTCTTTTATGTTGTTACCTGATAAAGAAACAAATTTATGTAAGTTTAATATAAAAGAGACTTGGAATAAATTAAAAAATAATAAACAAAGTAGTGGGATATGTAATGTTATTGTTAGCAGGACTAACAGGTAGCACAGTTATTTTAAGTATTGTTATGTTTTTATTAACATTGTCTATATTGGTAATGGGATTGAATATAGCTAAAATAGAAAAGTTTGAAGAGTAAAAAGTATAAGCAAAGAAGACATAAATAATAGAAGGAAGGAAATGAAAAATGAATTTAAGAGAACAAATTGAAAATTATAAACCATATAATGAACAAGAAGAAAATGACAAAGAAATGATGTTACAATACATAGATACATTTAAAGATGTATTAACAAGAGAAAATAGAATGTGCCATTTTACAGCATCAAATTGGATAGTGAATAAAGAAAGAACAAAAGTGTTAATGATATATCATAATATATATAAATCTTGGTCTTGGACTGGTGGACATGCAGACGGAGATAGTGATTTATTACACGTAGCATTAAAAGAAGCAAATGAAGAAACGAGTTTAAAGAATTTGAAAGTATTAAGTGATGGATTTTTTGGAATACAAATACTTACAGTAGATAGTCATATAAAAAGAGGAAAATTTGTACCTTCCCATTTACATTTGGATTGTTGCTTTTTATTAGAGGCAGACGAAAATGAAGTCTTAAAAATAAAAGAAGATGAGAATAGTGGAGTTGAATGGGTAGATATAGATAAAGCAGAAGTAATTACAAATGAAGAAAAAATGAAACCTATTTATAGAAAATTAAATGAAAAATTAAAATTATTATAGATTTAAAAAATATAAATATAAAAAAGAAAGAATCTGATTTTTATGGAAAAGAAAATTGAAGAATTAAATAGTTTTAGGGATTTGAGGATAGTTGATAACTTTTATCAAACATCAAGCTTTTTTTCAATGCCAACAACAGAGATAGGAACATTAAGCGAATCTGGACAAACAAATATAGGTTCATATTCATTATGCTTCCCTTACTATATTGCAGGAAAGGATTATTATGCAATGGTACTTTGCTGTAGAAATAGCTCAAATACAGCAAAAACATATTAAGAACAGGAAAATGCTCAATCAATTTTATTACAGATAAAAGAAAATACTTTAAAGAAGCGGTTAGACTTGGATATCCGGGAGAAACAACTGAAGAAAAAATGAAAGACTGCATATTTACATTAGTAGATGGAAAAAGAGCAAGAGAAAATCCTAATGAACAATTTCCTAAAATAATTAGTGAAGCATTCCAAGTATTTGAATGTACATGGGTAAAAGAATTAGATGGAGCCGA
>CAKPGD010000029.1 GCA_934154515.1 uncultured Clostridia bacterium | reverse complement strand
CAATGTATGCAAAAAACTATGAAAGCAGGTGCTTTAGGAATTAAAACTGCAGTATCTGGAAGATTAGGTGGAGCAGATATGGCTAGAACTGAATTCTATAAAGAAGGTACTATACCACTTCAAACTTTAAGAGCTGATATAGACTATGGATTTGCAGAAGCAGATACAACATATGGAAAAATCGGTGTTAAAGTTTGGATATATAAAGGAGAAGTTCTTCCTACTAAAAGAAAAGTGGAAGGGGGAGACCAATAATGCCATTAATGCCAAAAAGAACAAAATATAGAAAACAACAAAAAGGTAGAAACAGAGGTAAAGCAACAAGAGGAAACTTCGTATCAGATGGTGAATACGGACTTCAAACATTAGAAGCTGGTTTAATAACAACAAACCAAATAGAATCAGCCCGTGTTGCTATGACTCGTTATATTAAAAGAGGTGGAAAAGTTTGGATTAAAATATTCCCAGACAAACCAATAACAAAGAAACCAGCCGAAACTCGTATGGGTAAAGGTAAAGGTGCTGTAGAATACTGGGTAGCTCCAGTAAAACCAGGTAGAGTAATGTTTGAAATAGCAGGAGTAACAGAAGAAACTGCAAGAGAAGCATTAAGACTTGCTTCAATGAAATTACCTGTAAAAACTAAGTTTGTAAAAAAAGAAACTGAAGTAGGTGGTGAAAGTGATGAAGATTAATAAAATAAGAGAAATGTCTTCACCAGAACTAGAAAAAGAATTAGGAGAATTAAAATCTGAATTATTCAAACTAAGATTTAGCTTAGCTACAAACGGATTAGATAATCCTATGAAAATTAAAGAAGTTAAGAAAGACATTGCAAAAATAAACACAGTATTAACTGAAAGAAAGTTAGCTGAAAATAAATAGAAAGGAGATTTAAAACATGGAAGAAAGAAATCTTCGTAGAACATATATAGGAACTGTTAAATCTAACAAAATGGATAAAACAGTAGTTGTAGCCGTAGAAACAAGTGAGAAAAATAAAAAATATGGAAAAATTCAAAAAATAACATATACTTTAAAAGCTCACGATGAAAACAACGAATGTGGTATCGGTGATAAAGTGAAAGTTATGGAAACAAGACCTTTATCAAAAGATAAAAGATACAGAGTTGTAGAAATAGTAGAAAAGGCAATAATAAAATAATTATTAAAAAAGGAGGAACAGCGAAATGGTACAACAACAAACCATATTAAAAGTAGCTGACAACACTGGTGCAAAAGAAATTATGTGCATTAGATGTTTAGGTGGTTCATATAGAAAATATGCCGGAGTTGGAGATATTATTGTTGCTTCTGTTAAATCAGCAACACCAGGTGGAGTTGTAAAAAAAGGTGATGTTGTAAAAGCAGTAGTAGTAAGAACAAAAAAACCAATAAGAAGAGCAGATGGATCATATGTAAGATTTGATGAAAATGCAGCAGTTATCATCAAAGAAGATAAAAACCCAAAAGGAACTCGTATATTTGGGCCAGTTGCAAGAGAATTAAGAGATGGAGATTATATGAAGATTTTATCATTAGCTCCAGAAGTTCTTTAATCCGTTAACGATAGTGTCCACAGGACATTAAGAGATACGAATTATATAAATTAACAAAAATAAAACCTTAAAAAATAAGAAGAAGAGGTGAAACAAATAATGAAAATAAGAAAAGGTGATACAGTTAAAGTTTTATCAGGAAATGATAAAGGAAAAACTGGAGAAGTTTTAGAAGTAATACCAAAAACTAACAAAATAATAGTAAAAGGTGTTAATATAAGAAAAAAACATGTTAAACCAAGAAAACAAGGTGAAGAAGGCGGAATTATACCAGTAGAATGCGCTATACATGCAGCAAAAGTAAACGTAGTTTGCCCTAAATGCGGAAAAGCAGCAAGAATTGGTTACGAAATAGAAAAAGATGAAAAAGTACGTGTTTGCAAAAAATGCGGAGCGAAAATCAAATAATAGACTATGGAAGGAGGATTAATAAACCATGGAAATATTAAAAGAACAATACATAAACGAAGTTGTTCCAGCAATGATGAAGAAATTTAACTATAAATCAATAATGGAAGTTCCAAAATTAGAAAAAATAGTAATTAACGTTGGTTTAGGAGATATCAAAGATAACCCAAAATCATTAGAAAATGCTATGAATGATATAAAATTAATTACAGGTCAAGCACCTATCGTTACAAAAGCAAAGAAAGCTATAGCTGCTTTCAAAATAAGAGAAGGTGTAAATATGGGATGTAAAGTTACATTAAGAAGTGGAAAAATGTATGATTTTGCATACAAACTATTTAATGTAGCACTTCCAAGAGTTAGAGATTTTAGAGGAGTATCTAAAAATTCATTTGACGGTAGAGGAAATTACTCTATGGGTGTTAAGGAACAATTAATATTCCCTGAAATCGAATATGATAAAGTAGACAAGGTAAGAGGTATGGATATAATCTTCGTAACAACAGCTAAGACTGACGAAGAAGCAAGAGAATTATTAACATTATTAGGTATGCCTTTTAGAAGTTAATAGTAAGAAAGGAGAAAGCCAATGGCTAAGAAATCTTTAAAAGTAAAACAACAAAGAGATCAAAAATACAAGACAAGAGAATATAACAGATGCAAAATCTGTGGAAGACCACATGCTTATATAAGAAAATATGGTATATGCCGTGTATGCTTTAGAGAATTAGCACATAAAGGTGAAATACCAGGAGTAAAAAAAGCAAGCTGGTAATATAGTAAAAAACTAAAACAAGATAAGTAAAAAAGGAGGTAAGTTTAAATTGAATACAACTGATCCAATAGCAGATATGCTAACAAGAATTAGAAACGCAAACAGTTCAAAACATAAAACTGTTGATATACCTGCATCAAATATGAAACTAGCTATAGCTAAAATATTATTTGAAGAAGGATATATAAAATCTTTTGAAGAAATAAAAGACAATACTCAAGGTATCATAAGAATAACATTAAAATATGATGAAAAAGGTGCAAGAGTAATTGATGGAATAAAAAGAATTAGTAAACCAGGACTAAGAGTATATGCATCTAAAGATGAATTACCTAAAGTATTAAATGGTTTAGGAATAGCTTTAATTTCTACATCAAAAGGAATTAAAACAGACAAAGAAGCAAGAGCAGAAGGACTAGGAGGAGAAGTTCTAGCTTACGTTTGGTAATATTAAAGAAGGAGGAAACAAATCATGTCAAGAATAGGAAATAAACCTATTACTGTACCAGAAGGTGTTGAAGTAAAATTAGATGGACAACACTTAACAGTAAAAGGACCTAAAGGAACATTAGAAAGAGATATCCATAAAAATATGACAGTTGCTATAGATGGAAATGTAATAAAAGTTACAAGACCAAATGACGAAGCTGAAAACAGAAGCTTACATGGATTAACAAGAACATTAATTAGCAACATGATAGAAGGTGTTCTAAACGAATACAAAAAAGAATTACAAATAGTTGGTGTTGGATATAGAGCACAAAAACAAGGAAATAAATTAGTAATGAACTTAGGTTACTCACATCCAGTAGAAATGGAAGAACCAGAAGGAATTACATTTGATGTTCCAAATGCTAATACAATTATAGTAAGAGGAATTGATAAAGAAGTTGTTGGTCAAACAGCAGCAGTTGTAAGAACAAAAAGACCACCAGAAGTTTACCATGGAAAAGGTATTAAATATTCTGATGAACATATTAGAAGAAAAGAAGGTAAAGCTGGTAAAAAATAAAATATAATTACAAAATTTAAATTGGCAAAAACTAATTTAAGAAAGGAGTAATAAAATGATTTCAAAAGTAGATAGAAAAACAGAAAGAGAAAGAAGACATATAAGAGTACGTAGAAAAATAAGTGGAACTTCAGAATGCCCAAGATTATGTGTATATAGAAGTAATAAAAACTTATTTGTACAAATAATAGATGATGTTAATCAAAAAACATTAGTTAGTGCTTCTACATTAGACAAAGAAGTAAAAACAAAACATGCAAATAAAGAAGCTGCAAAAGAAGTAGGAGCTTTAGTTGCAAAAAGAGCTTTAGAAAAAAATATTAAAAATGTTGTATATGACAGAGGTGGATATATATACCACGGTGTTGTAAAAGAATTAGCAGAAGCTGCTAGAGAAGCAGGACTTGAATTCTAATAAAAGGTTGAAAGTAAGAAAAAGTTAATGGAAAACCTATAATACAAGAAAATAGAATTAGAATAGGAATGTAGGTTTAGATATTAAGATATCTACAACCTAACATCCAACATCTAATATCTAGTGGAAAAGGAGGAAAATTTAAAGTGCAAACAGAAAATACATCTGAATTAAAAGAAAAAGTTGTTGCTATTAACAGAGTTGCAAAAGTTGTTAAAGGTGGTAGAACTTTTAGATTTAGCGCAGTTGTTGTTGTTGGAGACGAAGCAGGACACGTAGGTGTAGGAAATGGAAAAGCAGCAGAAGTTCCAGATGCAATCAAAAAAGCAATTGAAGATGCTAAGAAGAATTTAATAGAAGTTCCAATCGTAGGAACATCAATACCACACGAATATTTTGGAAAATTCGGTAGTGCTACTGTAATGCTAAAACCAGCTGCAGAAGGTACTGGACTTATAGCTGGTGGTAGTGTAAGACCAGTTCTAGAACTTGCAGGATACAGAGATATCCGTACTAAAGTTTTAGGAACAAACAATCCAAGAAACGTAGTATATGCTACAATAGAAGGATTAAAATCAATGCAAACTATTGAACAAGTAGCTGCAAAAAGAGGTAAGAAAGTAGAAGATATATTATAATTAGATATATTATAACTAGATATATTATAATTATAAAAAATTAAAATATTTATAAATATTTTTAAATTACTATTGATTATCTCATTAAGTATAAGATATAATAAAACACATAATGAATAACGAATGATTATACATTATAAAAAACAAGGAGGTGTAATCTCGAAAATGAAATTAGACGAATTAAAACCAGCACAAAAAACAGAAACAAAGAAAAGAGTAGGACGTGGAGTAGGTTCAGGTCTAGGAAAAACATCTGGTAGAGGTCATAAAGGACAAAAAGCAAGATCAGGTGGCGGAGTTAGACGTGGATTTGAAGGTGGTCAAACACCATTATATAGAAGATTACCAAAAAGAGGATTTACAAACATTCATGCTAAAAATTATACAGAAGTAACTTTAACAATGCTTAACAAAGCTACAACAGAAGAAGTTACAGCTGAAAGTTTAATAGCTGACGGAATCATTTCAAAAGCAAATGATGGTATCGTAATCCTTGCAACTGGTAAATTAGAGAAAAAACTAACTGTTAAAGCTGTAAGATTCACTAAAAAAGCTCAAGAAGCAATCGAAGCTTTAGGTGGAAAGACAGAGGTGATATAGTTGTTTAAGACATTAAAAAATGCTTTAAAAACACCAGATGTTAGAAAAAGATTATTATATACTTTAATTCTAATAGTAGTGTTTAGATTAGGATGTTACATAACTGTACCTGGAGTAGACGCATTCCAGTTAGCAGAAGCTTTTAGTGGTCAAGGAATGGCATCATTAATAGATTTAATCTCAGGAGGAGCTTTCTCAAGATTATCTATATTTGCGATGTCAATCAGCCCATATATTACAGCTTCAATAGTAATTCAATTATTAGGAATGGTAATTCCTGCATTAGAAAAATTAACTAAAGAAGGCGGAGAAGAAGGAAGAACAAAAATTAACAAATATACAAAATTGCTAACAATATTATTAGCATTTATAGAAGGACTTGGAATTTATTTATCATATCGTTCTTCAGGAATATTTATTGATAAAAGCTTCTGGACAGGAGCAACAGTAGTTATTTCATTAATGGCAGGAACAGCATTATTAATGTGGCTTGGAGACCAAATTACTGCAAAAGGTATAGGTAATGGTATATCAATGCTTATCTTTGTCGGTATAGTAGCAGGTTTACCAAGTGCTGTAACAACTATATGGAACTTAGTATTTACAACAGCAGGTTTCTCTACAACAGGATTACTAATAGCAATAGCAATAATTATAGGAGCTATAATATTAGTAGCAGGAGTTGTATTTGTACAACAAGCTGAACGTAGAGTACCAGTACAATACTCAAAAAGAGTAGTAGGAAGAAAAATGGTAGGAGCACAAAATACACATATTCCATTAAAACTAGTAATGGCAGGAGTTATGCCTGTAATCTTTGCTTCTTCATTTATGACATTCCCTGCAATGATTATTCAAATGTTTGCTAAAGATATAGCTACACAAACAGGATTCTGGGCAGGAGTATATAAATTTTCAATTGCAACATCAACATCAAATGTTCCAGTTGGATATTCAATAACAAATGCCATAGTATATTTACTATTAATATTAGGATTCACATATTTCTATACTTATGCTACATTCAATCCAGCAGAAGTATCAAACAACATAAAGAAAAATGGTGGATTCATACCAGGAATAAGAGCTGGAAAACCAACAACAGATTACTTAGCTTCAATAATCTCAAAATTAACATTATTTGGAGGACTATTCTTAGCAGTAATCGCTGTAATTCCAATGCTATTAAGATTTACAAGTTTAAATCTAGCATTTGGAGGAACATCAATATTAATCGTAGTTGGTGTAGCATTAGAAACAGTACAACAATTAGAATCACAACTTGTAATGAGACATTACAAAGGATTCTTAGAATAAAATATAATAAAAAATGGATGCTTATAGCATCTATTTTTTTATTATATTTTAAGAGTATATCTGTTTTAATCTAATATAATATATTTAATACAGTTTAATCTAATATAGATATAATTTAAATAATTTAATAAGTTACATAAAACAATATAATACAATTATAACACGGAATTAGCAGAGTACAATAAAAAATAACAAAAAATAAGCAAATATGTATACTTATTGAAAAAAAACTGATATACTATAGTAGAGAACAATAGAAGGAGGCAAAATATGTATATAGTAATGTTAGGAAAACCTGGATCAGGAAAAGGAACAGTAGGAAAAATGCTATCAGAAAGGTTAGGAATAATACATATATCAAGTGGAGAACTATTTAGAAGCTATATAAAAAGAGCAGGAGAAATAGGAAAGAAAATAGATGAATATGTATCAAAAGGAAATTTAGTACCAGACAATTTAGCGATAGAGCTAGTAGAAAAAAGACTATCAGAACCAGACTGTAAAAATGGAGTAATATTAGATGGATTTCCAAGAACAGTAGTGCAAGCAGAAGAACTAAATGAGTTTCTAAAAAATAAAAATAAAAAAATAGATATAGCAGTAGAACTAAGATTATCAGATCAAGACATAATCGACAGAATTGTAAAAAGAAGAGTATGTTCAAACAATGATTGTAGGGAAGTATATAACCTAGAATTTAGAAAGCCAAAACAAGATGGAATATGTGATAATTGTGGAAGCAAACTAATACAAAGACAAGACGATAAAATAGAAACCGTAAAGCAACGTTTATCAACTTACCACGAAACATCAGAAAAACTTGTAGAATACTATAAAAAACAAGATTTATTATATGCTGTAAAATTAAACATACATTCAGGAAAAACATCAGAAGATGTAGCAAAAGAAGTAGAAGAATATTTAAAGAATAATTAATTATAGTATAAACAAGAAAAAACTAGAAAAAATGTTTATTTTTTCTAGTTTTTGTGTTATAATTAAAGTTAGTGTTTTAAAAGTGTTATTAGAAAAGAGGAATAAAAAAATGGTAACAATAAAATCAAAACAAGAAATAGTAAAAATGAGAGAAGCTTGCCGTGTAGCAGCACTTGCACAAAAAGCAGTAGAAGAAGCAATAAGACCAGGAATATCAACATGGGAATTAGACAAAATAGCAGAAAGAACAATGAGAGAAAATGGAGCAATTCCTGCGGAAAAAGGATATCCAAGTGGAGAAAAAGGAGTACCACCATTTCCAGGTTCAGTATGTGCATCAATAAATGATGAAGTAATACATGGAATACCATCAAAAAGAGCAATACTAAAAGAAGGAGATATAATAAGCATAGACTTAGTAGCATTAAAAGATGGATTTAATGGAGACTGTGCAAGAACTTATGTAGTAGGAAAAACAGACAAAGAAACACAAAGACTAATAGATATAACAAAACAAGCATTTTTTGAAGGAATAAAATATGCAAAAAAAGGAAATAGAATAGGCGATGTTAGCCATGCAATAGGAGAATTTGTAGAAAAAAACGGATTTAGTGTAGTAAAAGAATTTCAAGGTCATGGAATAGGAAGAAGTATGCATGAAGATCCAGGAATTCCAAACTATGGAAAAACAGGAAGAGGAATAAAACTAGAACCTGGCATGACTCTAGCAATAGAGCCAATGGTTATATACGGAAAAGAAGATATTTTAATGTTAGATGACGGATGGACAATCATTACTGAAGATGGAACAAATGCAGCACATTATGAAAATACAATTTTAATTACAGAAAATGAGCCAGAAGTATTGACAATATTATAATTTTGTTATATACTGTATAAGCTATTAATGTATATAATAATAAATTATATATAAATAGAGGTTAACTTAAAAAAGAGTAACCAAGAAAATGGAGGGAAAAATGGCAAAAGAGGATGTTATTGAAGTTGAAGGAACAGTTGTGGAAACTCTTCCAAATACTAATTTTAAAGTAGAACTTGAAAATGGACATCAAATACTAGCTCATATATCTGGTAAATTAAGAATGAACTACATTAAAATATTACCAGGGGATAAAGTAAGAGTAGAACTTTCACCATATGATTTAACACGTGGAAGAATTACTTGGAGAGCTAAATAAAAATGTAACCCAAATTAAATTAAAATATATAACAACATCTAAACAGGAGGTGTATAAAAGTGAAAGTAAGACCATCAGTTAAGAAAATATGCGACAAATGCAAAGTTATTAAAAGAAAAGGTGTTATTAGGGTAATATGTGAAAACCCAAAACACAAACAAAGACAAGGATAGTCAAATTTAAATTATTTTGATATCAACACAAGTCTGAAGCGGCTGTAAACTTTAAAGTTTATAAACAAGATTTGTGTTTATATATATGTCTTAAGGTATTTAAAGATTGGACCTTTCCAATGCATTTCACCTTTAAATATTGTAAGACAACAATTATTAAATAATATATTTATGGAGGTGCTAAAAAATATGGCTCGTATAGCAGGAGTAGATTTACCTAGAGAAAAAAGAGTAGAAATAGGATTAACTTACATATATGGAATAGGATTACCAACTGCACAAAAAATATTAAAAGATGCAGGTGTTAGCCCAGACGTAAGAGTTAAAGACCTAACAGAAGACCAAGAACAAGCAATAAGAAAAGCTATGGAAGGATACACTTTAGAAGGTGATTTAAGAAGAGAAGTAGCTTTAAATATTAAAAGATTAACAGAAATTGGTTGCTACAGAGGAATTAGACATAGAAGAAGTCTACCAGTTAGAGGACAAAGAACAAAAACTAACGCTCGTACAAGAAAAGGTCCTAGAAAACTAGTAAGTAAAAGCAAGAAAAAATAATAGATAAAAATAGAAATTAAAATAGGAGGTAACCTTAAATGGCAAAAGCTGTAACAAAAAGAACAACAACTAGAAGAAGAGATAGAAAAAATATCGAAAAAGGTATGGCTCACATTCATTCTAGCTTTAATAATACAATAGTTACAATAACAGACGTTCAAGGAAATGCAATTTCTTGGGCAAGTGCTGGTGAACTTGGATTTAAAGGTTCAAGAAAAAGCACACCATTTGCAGCAGGAGAAGCTGCAGAAACAGCTGCTAAAGCAGCAATGGAACATGGTTTAAAAACAGTAGAAGTATTTGTTAAAGGACCAGGTTCAGGACGTGAAGCAGCAATACGTTCATTACAATCAGCAGGATTAGAAATTAGTAGCATTAAAGATGTTACACCAATCCCACACAATGGTTGTAGACCACCAAAAAGAAGAAGAGTTTAATAAAAAATAAGAAATAATAAATTTGATTAGAAACAGTAATAAAAGTAATACAAGTTTATAATCGAAATTAATGAAAGGAGAAATAAAATGGCAAGATATAAAGACGAACAATGTCGTATATGCCGTAGAGAAGGTCAAAAATTATTCTTAAAAGGTTCAAGATGTTATACTGACAAATGCAGCATTTCTAGAAGAAATTATGCACCAGGACAAAATGGACAAAAGAAGAAAAAACTTTCAGAATATGGTACTCAATTAAGAGAAAAACAAAAAACAAAAGCATTTTATGGAGTTAGTGAAAAACAATTCAGAAAATACTTTAATATGGCTTCTAATACAAAAGGAAAAACTGGTGAAGTTTTACTACAAATATTAGAAAGCAGATTAGATAACGTAGTATATAGATTAGGATATGGTTCTTCAAGAGCACAAGCAAGAATGCTAGTAACACATGGTGCATTTGAAGTAAATGGTAAAAAAGTTGATATACCATCATATTTAGTAAAAGCTGGAGATGTAATAGCTGTAAGAGAAATAAGAAAAGATAATGGAGCAATCAAATTAAATGTTGAAGAAAATGCAGCAAGACCAGTTCCAGAATGGTTAGAAAAAGACGTAGAAAATCTAAGTGGTAAAGTAGTAAGATTAGCAGAAAGAGTTGATATTGATCTACCAGTAGAAGAACATTTAATAGTAGAGCTTTACTCAAAATAATAATTAAAAAGATGTTAAAATCTTTACAAATAATATATTATGTTTTAAGAAGTAGAGTAAAAAGGGGAATAGAATTTACCTAAACTAAAGCTTCTAAAATAGGAGGTAAAAATGATAGAATTTGAAAAGCCAAATATTAAATGCTTAGAAATCGATAACGAAGCACATTATGCTAAATTTGTATGTGAACCATTAGAGCGTGGTTATGGTGTTACAATAGGTAACTCATTAAGAAGAATATTACTTTCTTCATTACCTGGAGCAGCTATAACAAGCGTAAAAATAGAGGGTGTGGTTCATGAATTTTCTACAATACCAAATGTTGTAGAAGATGTACCAGAAATAATTGTTAATTTAAAAATGGTAAGATTAAAACTTCATGAAAATGAAGAAAAAACTATAAGAATCGATGTAAAAGGTGAAGGTAAAGTAAAAGCTGGAGATATTATAACAGATAGTTCAGTAGAAGTACTAAATCCTGATTTACATATAGCTACACTTGCAGAAGGAGCACATCTTCAAATGGAAATGACTGTTGATATGGGTAGAGGATACAATTCAGCAGAAAAAAACAAAAAAGATGGAATGCCTTTAGGTGTACTACCAATAGACTCAATTTACACACCTGTAAAGAAAGTTAATTACGCAGTAGAAAATACTCGTGTTGGACAAAATATAGATTACGATAAATTAACAATAGAATTATGGACAGATGGTGGACTAGAACCATATGAAGCATTAAGTTTAGCAGCTAAAGTTATGACAGGACATTTAGAATTATTTATCGACTTATCAGAAACAGCTAAAAATACACAAATAATGATTGAAAAAGAAGAAAACAAGAAAGAAAAAGTTCTTGAAATGTCAATAGAAGACTTAGAATTATCTGTAAGATCATTCAACTGCTTAAAGAGAGCAAATATTTCAACTGTAGAAGATATAGTAAAAATGACAGAATCAGAAATGATGAAAGTAAGAAACTTAGGAAAGAAATCTTTAGATGAAGTAATTGCAAAATTACATTCATTAGGACTAGACTTTGCTAAGGAAGAAGACTAAGAATAAAATAGAAATATAAACAAGATAAAGTAAGAAGGAGGAAAAGTAAGTGGCAACTAATAGAAAATTAGGTAAAACAACAGATATCCGTTTAGCTATGTTAAAAAACCAAGTAACAGATTTAATGTTACATGGAAAAATAGAAACAACAGAAGCTAGAGCAAAAGAAGTTAAAGCTATAGCAGATAGTATGATATCACTTGCTGTTAAAGAAAAAGATAACTATGAAATGGTTGATACAAAAGTAGTTAAAGCAAAATTAGACAGCAAAGGAAATAAAGTTACAGAGCTAGTAAAAAGCAAAAACGGTAACGAATATTTAAAAGTAGTTAAAGAAGAAACTACAGAAAAAAGACAAAAAGATATGCCTTCAAGATTAAATGCAAGAAGAAAAATGATGAAAAACTTAAACAAAGTTAAAGATGAAAAAGGAAATAATATCGATATACCAGCAAAATTATTTAACGAAATAGCACCTAAATATGAAGGTAGAGTTGGTGGATATACAAGAATCATCAAAAAAGGACAACGTAGAGGGGACGCAGCAGAAGTTGTTATATTAGAATTAGTTTAATATATGAGATAAAAAATGAGCTTAAATTAAATTTAAGCTTATTTTTTTTATATTCTAGGAAAGTTATTATATTATGATAACTTTCTGTAGAAGATAAATATGGCAGAAATTAGATTTTGTACGCAGTGTAAACTGCTACAAAATCCTAATTCTGTTTTTTTAGGAAAACTAAAAAGAATAAAATTAACAACAAAAAAACAAACAAAATTTTCCTAAAAGTATTGACAGAACAAAAATTTGAATATATAATTCATTCATACAAACAATAATTTGTACGGAGGTATTTTTATGATAACAACAATACATATAAAGAATATAGGAATAATAGATGATTTAAGTATAGATTTAAATCAAGGTTTCAATGTATTAACAGGAGAAACAGGAGCTGGAAAGACACTTATAATAGACTCATTAGGAATAATATCTGGTGGAAGATTTTCAAAAGAAATGATAAGAAAAGGGGAAGATTATTCATATATAGAAGCATGTATTTTTATGCCAGAAAATAAAAATGCCATAGAAGGAAATATAATAGTTTCAAGAGAAATCTATTCAAATGGAAGAAATTCTTGTAAAATAAATGGAAGATTAGTTACTGTAAATGAACTAAAAGAATTTATGAAAAGCATAATAGACATACATGGACAAAATGACAATCAAACAATACTAGATAAAACATCTCACATTGGATATTTAGACAGTTTTATAGGAATAACTATAAAAGATATAAAGTTAAAATATAGAAGCTTATATGAAAGATATAACGACTTAAACTATGAATTGAAAAACAATTATGGAGATGAAAAAGAAAAACAAAGAAAATTAGATTTATTAAGATATCAATTAAATGAAATAGAAGCTGTAAATTTAAAAGTAGGAGAAGACGAAAAATTAGAAGAACAAAGAAAAATAATAATGAATTCAGAAAAAATTTCAGAAAATTTAGATGTGGCAGATGAAGCAATTTCGGAACAAGCAATAGAAGGAATAAATACAGCAATAAGAGCGTTAGAAAAAATAGAAAATATAGACGAAAATTATAGTAATAAATTAACAGAATTAAAAAACATTTATTACGACATACAAGAGCTATCAAGAGATATTTCTTCAATAAAAGAAGACGTATATTTTGATGAAGAAGAAAGAAATGAAATAGAAGAAAGATTAGATATTATATATTCATTAAAAAGAAAGTATGGAAATAGCATAGAAGAAATACTAAATTATAAAGAAGAAATAGAAAAAGAAATTTATGAAATAGAAAATGTAGATGAAATAAATAATAAGTTAAAAAAAGAGCTTTCTGAAATAAAAAAACAAATGAAAGAATTAGCATTAAAAATGAATCAAATTCGTACAAAAGCATCAAAAGAATTATCTGAAAAAATAAATATAGAATTACAAGATCTTGAAATGAAGAATGCAAGATTCAATGCAAATGTAGAATTTAATGAAAATGAAGAATTCAATAAAAATGGATTAGATAATGTAGAATTTCTAATTGCAACCAATATAGGAGATGTGGAAAAACCACTTATAAAAATAGCATCAGGTGGTGAAATGTCAAGAATAATGTTAGCAATAAAATCCGTTCTAGCAGATGTAGATAGAGTACCAGTATTAGTATTTGATGAAATAGATACAGGAATAAGTGGAAAAGCTGCTAAATCCGTAAGCGATAAAATGAGAAAAATAGCAAAAAATCATCAAATACTAGTAATAACACATTTAGCAAATATAGCAGCAAAAGCAGACTACAATTACTATATTTCAAAGGTCGTAGAAAATGAAAAAACAAAGACACAAGTGAAAAAACTAGATGAAACAGAAACAATAAAAGAAATAGCAAGAATATCAAGTGGAGAAATAACAAAAATAGCATTAGAACACGCAAAAGAATTAAGAAGTTGGAAATATGAAAATGAAGAAAAAGCTTCGTAATATTTTCGTTAACTAGTTTACTTTTTACAAATTTTGCTATATAATAGAATGGTAAAAAATATGTATAGGAGAGATGAGAATGGAAAACCAAGAACCAGAAGTAGACTTAAATCAATTATTACAAATAAGAAGAGATAAATTAGCAAAATTAAAAGAAGAAGGAAAAGATCCTTTTGAAATAACAAAATTTAATAGAACACACACAAGCAAACAAATTGTGGAAAATTATGAAGAATTAGAAGGAAAAGATGTAACTGTTGCTGGAAGATTAATGGCAAAAAGAATAATGGGAAAAGCATCATTCTGCCACATTCAAGATGGAGATGGAAAAATACAAAGTTATGTTAGTATAAATGAATTAGGAGAAGATTCTTATAAACATTTTAAAGAAGATGATATAGGAGATATCATAGGAATAACAGGATTTGTGTTTAAAACAAAAACAGGAGAAATATCAATACATGCTAAAGAAGTAACACTTCTTTCAAAATCATTAAGACCATTACCAGAAAAATTCCATGGATTAAAAGATACAGATTTAAGATATCGTCAAAGATATGTAGATTTAATAATGAATCCAGAAGTAAAAGAAACTTTCCTAAAAAGAATTCAAATAATTCAAGAAGTAAAAAATATTTTGAATGAAAAAGGATACTTAGAAGTAGAAACACCTATATTAAATACAATAGCAGGTGGAGCAGCAGCAAGACCATTTATAACACACCATAACACATTAGATATGGATATGTATTTAAGAATTGCAAACGAGTTATATCTAAAAAGATTAATAGTAGGTGGATTTGACAAAGTATATGAAATGGGAAGAATGTTTAGAAATGAAGGAATGGATATAAAACACAATCCAGAATT
>CAKPGD010000028.1 GCA_934154515.1 uncultured Clostridia bacterium | reverse complement strand
AGTAAAGAACATATAAATAGTTTAAAGAATGAAAAAGATTTTAATGACATAAAATATATTTTAGAAAAAGATAATTTAAAAAAATCATATCCTTTAATAAAAAATAATTTATAACAATACAAGCAATAAAATAACAGTTTAATTTCACTGTTATTTTTTCGTGTAACCTGTATAATAAACTTTAATTTTTTATTTGCATAAAAAGAAAAGTGTGGTATAATTAATAGCGAAAAAAGGAGAGTAATTATGCAAAAATTTTTTGTAAATGATGAACAAATAAAAGGTGATAGAATAGAAATTATTGGAACAGATGTAAATCATATAATAAATGTATTAAGAATGAGAAAAGAAGATAAAGTGCAAATAAACAATACATCAACATCAGAAAACTATATAGCAGAAATAATAGAGTATGGAAGTGAAAATATCATTTGTAAAATAATAGAAAAAATTGCTTCAAAGTCAGAAACAAATGTAGATGTAGAAATATTTCAAGGACTTCCAAAAGCAGATAAAATGGAACTAATCATACAAAAAACAACAGAAATAGGAGTAAAAAAAATAATTCCTGTTGCAATGGAAAGAAGCATTGTAAAATTAGATGAAAAAGATGCTATAAAAAAGATAGAAAGATGGCAAAAAATAGCAGAAGTTGCAGCAAAACAAAGTAAGCGAGATATTATTCCAAAAATAGAAAATGTAACAAAAATAACAGACATATATTCTAAGATAGCGGACTATGATTTATTTATAGTAGCATATGAAGAGGAAAATATACTTACTCTAAAAGAAGTTTTAAGAAGTAATATAAAGACTAAAAAAATAGGAGTGTTAGTAGGACCAGAAGGTGGAATAGATATAACAGAAGTGCAAAAATTAAGAGAAAACGGGGCAATAGTGGTAACACTTGGAAATAGAATACTAAGAACAGAAACAGCACCAATAGTGTTAGCAAGTAATATAATTTATGAATTAGAAAAATAGAAAGGAATATAGAAATATGCCAGAAAATTTATCAGAAGATAACAAGAAAAAGAAAGAAGATATCGAAAAAAATTTAGAAAGTAAGCAAGAAATTCAAGAAAATAATAAAGAAGAAGCAACCGCTAAAAAGAAAATAACTAAAAAAAGAGAAAGCAAAAAAGAAAATAATTTAAAAGAAGAAGGGCAAAAAGAAGAAACAAAAGAAGAATTGAAAAAAGAAAAGGTGCAAAAAACAACACCTAAAAAAAGAACAACAAATAAAAAGAAAGTAGAAGAAACAGCTGAAAATAGTAGATTTGCAGATGTAATAGTAAAAATGGAAGAAGAAACTAAAAAAGTTCAAAAGACAAGAAAAAAAGAACAAACAGAAATAGAAGAAAACGAGAAAAAACAAACAGAGAAAAAATCTAAAAAATCTAAAAGCAGAGAAATTTCTAAAAAAGTTAAAGATACAGTTACAGACACAAAAAAAGATACAGATAAAGATGCAAAGACTACAAAAAAATTAACTAAAAATAATAAAAAAGAGATAATAGAAGATAAACCTAAAACAGCAAAAAGGAAAATAAAAAAAGACCAAATACAAGAAGAATTAGAAACAATAGAAAAAGAGAAAAAAACACAAGCAACCACATACAAAGAAGAAATACAAAAAACAAACAAAAAAGTTTGGAAAAATATAATGTTAGCATCTGTAATAGTAGCATATTTTACAATACTTATTATGGGATACATAAATATAGAATCTTCAATATTTTTAACAGACCTAAAAGTATTTAGCGTTACATTAATTGCAGCAGCAATATATATTTTTGAAAAAGCATATAAATTAGATAGTGGCAAATATACAATTTTAGGTATAGAAATAATGGTACTTGCAATATTAAATTTACTTTTATTAAAAGTGTATATGCATTATAATAGTAAATTTACAAGCATTACAGCATCAATGGCAATGCTATTTGCAATATACTATGTTGGAAAAGCAATTGTAATATATTTAAAAAACAAGAAAAAGGCAAAAAAATTAAAAAACGATATTAGAAAAATATCTAAAAAATTTATAGAAAAATAAAAAATAAAGGAATGAAATATAAAATGAAAAGCATGACAGGCTATGGAAGAAGCAAATTAGAAAAAAACAATAGAATATATACAATAGAAATAAAATCAGTCAATCATAAATATAGCGATATATCAATAAAAATGCCAAGAAATTTAAGTTACTTAGAAGATAAAATAAAAAAAGAAATTGATGCAAATATATCAAGAGGAAAAATAGATGTATTTGTAAATTTTGAAAATTACAGTGACGAAGGTAAAAAAATAGTAGTAAATAGAGATTTAGTAAAAAGATATGTTGAGGAATTTTCAATAATTGCTAATGAAAATAATTTAAGTATGGATATTCCGGTTATAGAATTAACAAAGCTTCCAGATGTTTTAAATTTAAGAATAGAAGAAGATAATGAGGAAATAATAGAAAATGAAGTCTTTGAATGTTTAAAAACAGCAATAGACAACTTTGTAGCTATGAGAAGAACAGAAGGCGAAAAAATAAAAGAAGATTTATTACAAAGAATTAGTAGAGTAGAAGAAAGCATAGAAAAAATTTCTACATATTCTACTGGACTTATTGAAGAATATGTAGTAAAATTAGAAGAGAGGGTAAAAGAACTATTAAAGACAGACATAATAGATGAGGCAAGACTTGCAACTGAGGTTGTTATATATGCAGACAAGTGCTCAGTTGAAGAAGAAATAACAAGACTAAAAAGTCATGTAGTTCAATTTAGACAAATGCTTGAAGAAGAAAAGCCAATTGGAAAGAAAATGGACTTTCTAATACAAGAGATGAATAGAGAAATTAACACAACAGGTTCAAAATCAGCAAGTTTAGATATAACAAACTTAGTTATAGAAACAAAAACAGAACTTGAAGATATAAGAGAGCAAATTCAAAACATAGAATAGAGTAAATAAAGGATGGTGATTAAGATGATGGTAAAACCAACAAACGCAGAACTATTAACAAAAACTGATAGCAAATTTAGACTAGTAATCGCAACAGCAAAAAGAGCAAGACAATTAGCAGAAGGATATGAAAAATTAACAAAAGTAGATGAAGTAGCACCAGTAACAATAGCAGCAAATGAAATAGCAGAAGGTAAAGTTCAAATAATTGAAAACAACTAGGGGGAAATATGGAAAAAAGAAAAATAATCTCAATAGCTGGAGAATTAGCAAGTGGTAAAGGAACAGTATCTACAATAATAATGGAAAAGCTAAATTATGGAGTTTATAGAAATGGAGAATACTTTAGAAAACTTGCAAAAGAAATGAATATGGATGTAACTACATTTAATAAATATGTAGAAAAGCATCCAGAAATAGATTTCCAAATAGAAAAAAGTGCTTCAGAATATGCAAAAAATCACGAAGAATTTATTATAGATGCAAGACTTGGATGGTATGCAGTACCAGAATCTTTTAAAGTATATCTAACAGTAGATACAAATGAAGCAGCAAGAAGGGCATTTTATGATGAAAAAAGAAAAGGTACTGAAAATTTTGCTAGTATAGAAGAGCAAAAGGCAGATTTAATAAAAAGATATCAACTTGAAAATGAAAGATATTATAAACTATATAATGTTCATAAAGAAGACCTATCTAATTATGATTATGTGCTAGATACAACAACTGGAACTCCAGAAGAACATGCAAATAAAATAATAAAAGAATATAAAAAATGGTTAGAAAAATAGTGGCAAAGGTAAAGAAACCTAAGCCACTATTTTTAAGTATTTTCATCTTGAATTTTATCTGCTTCTTCTTGTGAAAGATAACCATATTCAACCATAGAACGAATTACCTTTCCTTGTCTACTTTTAGCCAAATCTGGGTTAACAGTTGGAGCATAAGCAGAAGGAGCATTAGGAACGCCAGCAAGCATTGTTGCTTCATACAAATTTAATTCTTTAGGCTCTTTGTTATAATATCCTTTTGCAGCATCTTTAATATTATAATAGCCGTCACCAAAATAAATTGTATTAATATATAATTCCAAAATATCATCTTTAGAGTACTTATTCTCTAAATCGAATGCTAAGAAAATTTCAGCAATTTTTCTATACATATAATTTTCTTCACCAATGAAATATAAATTTTTAGCAACTTGTTGAGTAATTGTACTGCCACCTTCATTTAATTCTTTAGCTTGAAAGTTAGAAACAAGAGCACGTCCAATAGAAATAATATCAATAGCACCATGTTCTTTATATCTATGATCTTCAACTGCAATAATAGCATTTATATAATAATCTGGAACATCTTTAATACTTGTAAAAGAAACATCATTTTTTATATTAGAAACCTTTTTTTCTAAGCTTACTTTAGAAATAGCATCCTTATACATTTTATGCCCGTTATAAATAAAAAATCCAGACACTAAAATTATAATTATAAGAATAAATAATAATAATCTTTTAATAAATTTCATAAGTCCCTCCTTTATTTTATTACATTATATAACATAATAATTAAAAATAATAGACTTATTTATTAAATTTTTATTAATATTAAGCCAAATAATGGTAGAAAAAATCTACCATTATAAAGTACTATAAAATTATACAAATTAGTCCGCCACTACCCTCGTTAACAATGCGTTCCAATGTTTCTTGAAGTTTAGCTTGAGCATCTTCAGGCATTCTACAAAGTTTATTTTGAAGCCCTTCATTTACAAGTTCGTGTAAGCTTTTTCCAAAAATGTTAGACTCCCAAATCTTTTGTGGGTCAGATTCAAATTCAGAAAGTAAATAATTAACAAGTTCTTCAGACTGTTTCTCACTACCAACAATAGGAGAAACTTCTGTCTCAATATCTGCTCTAATCATATGTATAGAAGGTGCTTTAGCTTTTAACTTTACACCAAATCGAGAACCTTGTTTAACCATTTCTGGTTCATCAAGTATTAATTCATCCATAGAAGGAGTAACAATACCATAACCTTTAGCTTTTACTTCTTCTAATGCGTACGAAATTTTATCATATTCCTTTTTAGTTTGAGCAAAAGAAGTAATAGTTGAGAATAAATCTCCTTCATTAGAAATTTCAACGCCAGAAATTTCGGTTAAAATTTGATAGAAAAGTTCATCTTTTAAATTAATTGTAATATTTACAGTACCAGAGCCTAAAAGAATTTCATCCAAGATAGTTCTTTGAATAATTTCGGTCTTTTGAATTTGATTAATACATCCATCAATTTGTTTTAAAAGTCTTGCATCGCAAAAAGCTTCTTTAATTTCTGAATGTAGCTCCTGTTTTAACCAGTGATCGTTAGAAAGTCCATCAACCCAACGAGGAAAATTAATATTAATTTGTTCAATAGGAAATTGATAAAGTATTCTATTAAAAATGTTATTGATGTCATCTAAGTCTAATACTGAACAATTAGTAGGGATAACAGGTACACAATATTTTTCCTCTAAATTTCTAGCAAGTTCTTTAGTGTAATCTGAGTTGATATCAATTGTATTTAAAACAATAACAAAAGGTTTATTTAATTCTTTAAGCTCGTTAACAACTCTTTCTTCTGCTTCGATGTAATCTTCCCTTGGAATATCAGTAATAGAGCCATCAGTAGTAACTAATATTCCAATAGTAGAATGTTCCTGAATAACTTTTCTGGTTCCAATTTCAGCAGCTTGTTCAAAAGGAATTTCATCTTCATTCCAAGGTGTTTTAACCATTCTAGGCATATCATCTTCTAAATATCCAATTGCATTATTAACCAGGTATCCAACACAATCCACCAGTCTAGTTTTTAATTTTATATTGTCTCCCAAAGTGATTTCGATAGCTTCATTAGGAATAAATTTAGGCTCAGTAGTCATTATTGTTCTACCAGAAGCACTTTGAGGAAGTTCATCTAAAGCACGTTCTCTTTTGTATTCATTATCTATGTTAGGAATAACTAATAAATCCATAAAACGTTTAATAAAAGTAGATTTACCTGTTCTTACTGGTCCAACAACTCCAACATAAATATCTCCATCTGTACGTTTTGCTATATCTTGATATACTAATAAATTTTCCTCCATTGAAAAATAACCTCCTTAAATGTTTGTACTATAAACTTTATTTAATTTATATTAGACTAGTACGGAAGTTATGACTAAAAAATAAAAAAAATAAAGTTTAAGAATAAGCAATCAAAAACAAACCTATTCTTAAACTTTATAAATCTATTGTTGTTCACCAGGTAAGAAGTAATCAACAACACCATAAATTAAAGCACCAACAATAGCAGCCATCCAAGAAATTGTATATCCTGCAACAAAATATTGAGTAACATATAATACAACTGCAGAAAGTACAAATCCTACAAATCCTTTACCAAACGAACTAGCATGAAGTCCCGTAAATTTTGTGATTAAATAATCTATAACAGTAAGAACAATTGCAGAAGCAACTAAAGTCCAGAAGTTAGCAATCTGAAATCCAGGTGTGAAGAATGCAGTAATTGCAAGAACAACACCAGCAGAAACTAATCTTCCAACTATTTGCCAAACTGTGCTAGTACTTTTTTTGGTTTGAGCATGAGTTTGATTTTCTGACATAACAAAAACCTCCTTATAAAGAATTGGTTATAATTTTATTATTTACAATTTTAATTTTTATATTCAAAAAATGAATAATTGTAAATAAATTGTGAAAAAATAAGAAAGAAAAACAAAAAACAAGGAGAAAAATATGCTACTAACATTTACAAGAACCATAATTTTATATGTAATAGTTTTAATAGTAATGAGATTCATGGGAAAAAGAGAAATAGGTCAACTTCAACCATTTGAACTTGCAATATCAATAATGATAGCAGACTTAGCAACAATTCCAATGGCAGAAACAGGAATACCAATATCAAGTGGAATAATTCCAATATTAGGGTTATTAGTAATGCATTTGTTAATATCATTTATAAATTTGAAAAGTTTAAAAGCAAGAGAGATAATTTGCGGAAAACCTACAATATTAATATATAGAGGAAAAATACAAGAAAAAGAGTTAAAAAAAGAAAGATTTACAATAAATGAATTAGAAGAAAGATTAAGAAGTCTAAATATATTTGATATAGGAGACGTAGAATATGCAATACTAGAAACAAGTGGACAAGTAAGCGTAATACAAAAGCCAAATAAAAGAACAACAATACCAGAAGATTTTGAAATAATGCCAGAATATGAAGGAATAGCATATGACTTAGTAGTAGACGGAAAAGTAATGAAAGATAACTTACAAAAATTAAATAAAGACTATAACTGGCTTGTAAAACAACTAGATCCATACGAAATAAAACCAGAAGAAGCTCTTATAGTAACAATAGATGGAAAAGGAAAATTTTTCTGCCAAGCAAAAGAAAAAAATAATAAATAAAGAAAGGTAAATTAAAATGAAGTCAGGTATATATAAAGAAATTATAATATGTATTGTAGTAATTATATTTATAGTAGTCTTAAATATAATTACAGAAAGTTATACAAAATATTCAGTAGAGACAACAAGTAAAGGTTTAGAGGAGTTAAAAGAAATGATAAATAAAGAAGAGAAAAATAAAGAAGAAATAGAAGAAAAAGTAAGTAATATAAAATTAAATTGGGAAAATAACTATAAAAAACTTGCATATTATGTAGAACATGATGAATTAGAAAAAGTAAATACAGAATTAGTATCATTAAAAGCTAATATAGAAGTGGAAGAATATGAACAAGGAATGCCAGACTTAGAAAAATGTATATTTATATTACAACATATAAAAGAAAAGAGTGCAATGCAAATAAAAAATGTATTTTAAAAAAGTACGTCAGTCTAGTTGGAAAAAGACTTCTTAAGAAGTCTTTTTTCTTTCGATTAAACTAAAACTAACAAACAAAGAAAAATATAAGCATATCTATAAACTCTATGTTTTCTAAAAAAAGAATTATAATGTTTAAAAGATTCCATAATAGCACTATATTTATCGACACAAGTAACAATAAAAGTTTCTTTATATTTAGGAAAAGGAAGAGTTACAGGCCACATATGTTTAACAATAATATCCTTTTCTTTATCATTCAAATCAAAAATTTTACTAGCATTTTCTAAAGCAATTTTAGGATGAACAAAAGCATGAAGTCCATCTAAATTAAGTTTTTTACTACTATTTCTCCAGTCATACAAAAATAAATCATGAAGCATAGCAGCACGAGCAGTAGAAACATAATCTAAATTTAATTTTTTACAAATTTTATAACTAATATAAGAAACAAAAAAACAATGCTCAAAAGTACTTGTATCATAGTGTTGTCTATAATTTTTCATCTCCTGAACAGTATCATTATTTATTAAATCTCTTATAATTGAATAAAATTCTATATTATCATTAATTGACTTAGGTAAAGTTGTATTCATTAAAAACTCCTTAAAAACTCTTAACTAATTTTATGTATTAATTAATAATAATTATACTATAATATGTTGCAAAATAAAAGTAGGTTAACAAAAATTTAATAATATTATTTCTTTAATGTTTGCTTTAAAAATAGAAAAAAACGTGATACAATAAAAAAAAACAAAAGGAGAATTTACATGGTAGATTTAGAAAGACCAGTTCAATATATAAAAGGAGTAGGACCTAACAGAGGTGCACTTCTTTCAAAACTTGGAATTGAGACATTAGAAGATTTAATTACATATTATCCAAGAGATTATGAAGATAGAGGAAAGCCAAAGCAAATAGCAGAGCTTAAAGACGAAGAAGAAGCTTTAATAGAAGCAATAGCAGTAACTAAAGTTATTGAAAAAAGAGTTAGAAAAAATATGGCAATTTACGATTTAACAGTTACAGATGAAACAGGAAGATGTAAAATAACATGGTTTAATCAAAGTTATTTAAAAAATGTATTTTCAATAGGAAAAAAATATAAATTTTATGGAAAAGTTTCTAATAAATTAGGAAGAATAGAAATGAAATCTCCAGTATATGAAAGTGCTGATTCAAACAAAAATACAGGAAAAATTATACCAATATATCCGTTAACATATAATTTGTCTCAAAATACTATAAGAGCTGTTATAGAAAATGGTCTTAATTTAATAGAAACAGAAGGAGGTCTTGAAGAGACACTTCCAAATTATTTAATAAATGAATATAATTTATATGATATAAATAAGGCAACAAAACAAATACACTTTCCAGATAATTTTAGTGAATTTTCACGAGCAAGAAAAAGACTGGTTTTCGAGGAACTTTTAACAATGCAACTTGCATTAATGAGCTTAAAAAATAAATATGCTAAAGATGAAAAAGGAATAGAATATAATAAAAATGTAAAAATGTCAGAAGTAATAAATGACTTACCATTTAAATTAACAAGAGCACAATTGAAAGTATTAGAAGAAATAGATAATGATATGGAATCTAATAAGCCTATGAATAGACTTCTTCAAGGAGATGTTGGGTCAGGTAAAACAGTAGTTGCAATGGTAGCAGCATATAAAGCAGTAAAATGCGGGTATCAAGCAGCAATAATGGCACCAACTGCAATTCTTGCAAGCCAACATTTAGAAAGCTTTGAAGCAATATTATCTAAATATGATATAAAATGTGAACTATTAATAGGAAGCATTACAAAAAAGAAAAAAGAAGAAATATTAGCAAAATTAGAAAACGGAGAAATAGATATTTTAATAGGAACTCATGCCTTACTAGAAGAAAATGTTAAATTTAAAAAATTAGGGTTAGTTGTAACAGATGAACAACATAGATTTGGTGTAAGACAAAGAAGCACAATAGCAGCAAAAGGAGAAAATCCAGATGTATTAGTAATGACAGCAACACCAATACCAAGAACTTTAGCACTTATATTATATGGAGATTTGGACATTTCAATTATAGATGAATTACCACCAAATAGAAAGAAAATAGATACATTTGCAGTAACAAAGGGAATGGAACAAAGAGTAAATAATTTTGTAAAAAAACAAATAGAAGAAGGAAGACAAGCTTATATAGTATGTCCGTTAGTAGAAGAAAACGACGAAATTGATGCAAAATCTGTTTTAGAACTTGCAGAAAAATATAAAAATGAAATATTCCCAAAATATAGAGTAGAATATTTACATGGAAAAATGAGACCTAAAGAAAAAGATGAAATAATGCAAAGATTCAAGGAAAAAGAAATAGACATATTAATTTCAACTACAGTTATAGAAGTCGGAGTAAATGTACCAAATGCAAGCATAATGATAGTAGAAAATGCAGAAAGATTTGGACTAGCACAATTACACCAATTACGTGGAAGAGTAGGTAGAGGAGAATATCAATCATATTGTATACTAAAATATCAGGGAAAATCTGATGTAATAAGACAAAGAATGCAAATAATGCAAGAAACAAATGATGGATTTGTAATAGCAGGAAAAGACTTAGAATTAAGGGGAAGCGGAGAATTTTTTGGAACAAGGCAACATGGACTACCAGAGTTTAAAATTGCAAATTTATTTGAAGATATGCCAATGCTAAAAAATGTACAAAGTCTAGCAATAAAAATAGAACAAGAAGATCCAAAATTAGAGTTAGAAAAAAATAAAAGACTAAACAAATTAATAGAAAAGAAGTTCACAAAAAGAATTGAAATATAGCCAAAACTCTTGACATTTACATAAAAACAATATAATATATATGAAGAAATTTTGAGAAGGGAGAAAATCTATGTATACACAAATACTAACTTCAAAATTTGGTGCAGAACTTACAAGTTTCAAACTAAATGGTAAAGAAAGAATACACCAAGGAGAACAAGTAATAGATGAAAACGGAAAAGTATATTGGAAAAGAAGCTGGCCAGTATTATTTCCAACAGTAGGAAAATGTAAACAAAATCAAACTATTATAAATAGTAAAGCATATGAAGTTAGTCCAGATGGGTTTGCAAAAGATTTGGAATTCGAGCCAATAACAAAATTGGACAATTTCCATTCATATGTACTAAAAAGCAATGATAGAATATTAGAAAAATATCCATATAGATTTTCTTTATATGTAACATATAGATTAGACGAAAATAAGCTAACAACAATATACAAAGTAATAAACGAAGGAGATATGGATATGCCATTTGGAATAGGTTCTATACCTTCATTAAAAATAGACATAGAAAAATTAAAAGAAGAAAAATACTATTTAGAATTCGAAGAAGAAGAAGATAAAATACATTTCTTATATTTAGTAGATGGGTTAGTAGGAACAGAATATGCAAGAAATATTATGGCAGATAAGAGAACAATAAATCTAACAGCAGATATGTTTAAAAATGATGCAATAATAATGAAAGGTTTAAAATCAAAAAAGGTGACTTTAAAAGAAAAAGGCACAGAAAACAAAGTATTTTCATTATATTATGCCGGTTTCCCATACCTAGCAATATGGTCAAGACCAAATGCACCATTTATATCAATAGAACCATGGATGACAACACCAGATAATATAAAAGGAACAGGAGTATTCAGACAAAAAGGAGACATACTAATAATTCCACCAATGCAAGAATTTGAATGTAAATATACAGTAGAATTTTTCTAATTTGAAAGGATGTAAAACAATGGAAATAGTAAATGTAATAGTCAAACTAGTAGCATTTATAATAATAGCTTTAGGAGTAATTGCAATATATGATGCAAGAAGATTAAGCGAAAAATTATTTAGTTTTGAAGATAAAAACACAAGTACAAAAATATTAAAAATAATAGGTTTTGTATTAGCTATAATAGGTGGAATAATAATAATTTTAAATAAATAAAAAAGTGGCATACAATATTAAACTTTGTATGTCTTTTAAATTGTAAAAGTAAAAAATATGTGATATATTAAAAACAAAAAAATGCAAGGAGAAAAAATATGGCAGAGGTAAAATGGACAAAAGAACAACAAAGTGCAATATATGAAAAAAATTCAAACATATTAGTTGCAGCAGCTGCAGGAAGTGGAAAAACAGCTGTACTTGTTGAGCGTATTATAAATAAAATAGTAAATGAAAATGTAGATATAGATAAATTATTAGTAGTAACATTCACAAATGCAGCAGCAAGTGAAATGAGAGAAAGAATATTAGATGCAATATATAAAAAAATAGAAGAAAATCCAGCAGATGCGAGACTTCAAAAGCAAATAACACTACTAAACAAAGCAAGCATAAGTACTATACACTCATTTTGCCTAGAAGTTATAAGAAATTATTTCTATGAATTAGACATTTCTGCAAACTTTAGAATAGGAGACACAGCAGAAGTAGAATTATTAAAGCAAGATGTAATAGAAGATTTATTCGAAGAAAAATATTTTGAACAAGATAAAGCATTTATAAATTTAATAGATACATATACAACATATAGAGGAGATGAACCTCTAAAAGAATTGATTTTAAGAATATATAATTATATACAAAGTGCACCATTTCCAAAAGAATGGCTAGAAAAAAAAGTAGAAATGTTCAACTTAAAAGATAAACTAGATTATGACTATGCAAAGACAGTATGGGGAGAAATCTTAATAAAAGAATATAAAGAAAAAATTCAAGAAAGCAGATTAAAATTAGAAGGAATAAAAACAAAAATGCTTAGATTCCCAGAACTTGAGAAATTTACAGGAGTAATTTTTGCGGACATTAATAATCTTAAAGAAATAGAAGATTTAATAAACAGTAATACAGATAATTTGTGGAATAAAACCTTTGAAAAAGCAATAAATTTAAAATTTGACAGATGGCCAACAGATAAAAAAGTAACAGTAACATTAAAAGATGATGCAAAAGATGTACGAGATAAAGTAAAAAAAGATATAGACAAAGTAACTAAAAGCATGTTTATATATGACTCAAAACAAGCAAACCAAGACATATATTCTATGTATGAAAATTTAGTTAATCTAAAAAATATAGTAAATGAATTTGAAGAAAAATTCGAACAAAAAAAGAAAGAAAAGAATATAATAGACTTTCATGACATAGAACATTTTGCGTTAAAAATATTAGTAGAAAAAAATGAAGAAGGCAACTATGTTCCAACAAAAGTAGCAGAAAAAATTAAAGAAAAATATCAAGAAATAGCAATAGATGAATACCAAGACAGTAACTTAGTTCAAGAATATATATTAAAAAGTATTTCAAATGGAAATAACATATTTATGGTAGGAGATGTAAAGCAAAGTATATATAGATTTAGACAAGCAAGACCAGAGCTATTCTTAGAAAAATACAGTAAATATGACTTAGTAGGAACAGATAAAGAATATAAAGAAGGCAAAAAAATACAACTATTTAAAAACTTCAGAAGTAGAAAAAATATACTTGAAGTTACAAATAATATATTTGAACAAATAATGAGTAAAGAACTAGGCGATATTGACTACACACAAGAAGAATATTTAAACTTAGGAGCAGATTACCCAGAATTTGTAGAAGATAGTGGAATAATAGAAAAGGCAGAATTACACATAATAGATTTAGCAAAAGAAGAAAGTGAAGAAGATGCTAAAGAAAGCAACGAGGAAACCAATAAAGAAAGCAATAAGGAAAATAATAAAGAAGCGGAAAAACAAGAGAATCAAAGTGATACAGAAAACATAGAAGAAAACGAAAACTTAGAACCAATAGAAAATACATTGTTAGAAGCAAAATTTGTAGCAAACAAAATAGAAGAATTAATAAATAGCGACTATAAAATATATGACAGAAAAAAAGGTTGTAGAAAAATAGAATACAAAGACATAGTAATATTACTTAGAACAACAAGTAATGTAGCACCAATATATGAAAAAGAATTAACAGAAAAAAATATACCGGTATTTAGTGATACATCAAGTGAATATTTAGACTCAACAGAAATACAAACAATAATGAGTGTGTTAAAAATAATAAATAATCCATTAGATGACATAGCATTAGTAACAGTACTTAGATCTTCAATAGGAAATTTTACAGATAATGATTTAGTAGAAATAAGATTAGCAGATAAAACAGAAAGCTTTTATAATTCAATGCTTAAAGCAAGAGTAGGAGTAAAAGAAGAACTAAAAGAAAAAATAGATTACTTCATAAACTTACTTGAAAAATGGAGAAAAATGCAAGAATATAAAACATTAGATGAGCTAATTTGGCAGATATATATGGATAGCAACTATTACAACTATGTAGGTTTACTAAACAATGGAAAACTAAAACAAGCAAATTTAAAAATGTTATTTGAAAAAGCAAAACAATACGAAAGTGCAAGTTTTAAAGGCTTATACAACTTTATTGGATTCATAGAAAAAGTAAAAACAAGTAGTAAAGACATGGGAGCAGCTAAAATTATTGGAGAAAACGATAACGTAGTAAGAATTATGAGTATTCATAAAAGTAAAGGGCTAGAATTTCCAGTAGTATTTTTATGCAGAGCAGAAAAACAATTCAATTTGCAAGACTTAAATGATAATGTACTAATGCACCAAGATATGGGCTTTGGACTAAAATACATAAATTATGAAAGACGAATAGAATATGATACATTAGCAAAAGAAGCATTAAAATTAAAAATAAAAAATGAAACTATCTCAGAAGAAATGAGAGTATTGTATGTTGCACTTACAAGAGCAAAAGAAAAATTATACATTACAGGCGTTTCAAAGGACTTACAAAAAGGACTAAAAGAAAAAGAAGAATTAATAGAAATATACAATGAAAGTAAACTAAACAAAAACTTAATAGCAAAATATAAATCATATTTAGACTGGATAGAACTTGTATATCTAAATAACAAAAACACAATGAAAGAATTAATAAAAATATATGAATATAGTCCAAAAGAAATAAACTTAGAAAAGATAGAAAATGAAGAAAAAGACCTTATACAAGAACTTAATAATGAAGCAAAAAATGAAAATAAAAATATAAATAAAATAGAAGAAAAGCTTTCTTGGAACTATCTATATAAAGCTTCAGAAATAATTCCAACAAAAACGTCTGTAAGTAAAATAAAAGAAGAAAAAAATAAGCAAAAAGAAAATGAAAAGAAAAATGAAATATCAAATGAACAAGAAGAAAATAAAGAAAAATTAACAGAAGAAAAACAAGACAATAGTTTAAAAAGCTTTTTAGTGCAAGAACTAAATGACAGCAACGAAACAATAACAACATATCAAAAAGAATTATCAGTTCCAACATTTGAAAAAGAAGAAAAAATAACAAATGCTCAAAAAGGAACATTAATGCATTTATGTATTCAACATTTAGATGAAAGCAAAGAATACGAAATAAAAGATATAGAAGAATTAATAGATGAATTATGCTTCAAAAACATAATAACAGAAAAACAAAAAGAAGCAATAAATAAAAATACAATATTGAAATACACAAAATCGGAACTATTTAAAGAATTAAAACAAGCAAAGGAAATACACAAAGAAGAACCATTTTATATAAACATTCCAGCTAGTGAAATATATGCCAAAGAAGTAGAAGAAAACGTATTAGTACAAGGAATTATAGACTTGTATTATATAAATAAAGAAGGAAATGTAATACTAGTGGATTATAAAACAGACTATGCAGAAAGTGAAAATGAGCTAAAAGAAAAATATAAAGAACAATTAAATCTATACAAAAAAGCATTAGAAAACTCACTAAATGTAAAAGTAAGTAAAGTAATAATTTATAGCTTATATATGCAAAAAGAAATAGAGTTGTAGGAAAATTTACAAAGAAATTTAAAAGAAAATTCTATTGACTTAACAAGAAGTTAATAGTAAAATAATTATGAATTTAAGTAACAACTTAGAAACATA
>CAKPGD010000027.1 GCA_934154515.1 uncultured Clostridia bacterium | reverse complement strand
GGTTGATGTTCATTCCACCAAATCCTCCCATTCCTCCTGGGAATCCTCCGTGTCTTGCCATTTTTCTTCTCTCCTTTTTCATTTATTTTTAATCGACTACATTAAATGGAATATCATTTTCTTGTGCAAAACTTTGAATAGGATTTTCTTCTTTATGTACTATATTTTGCTTTTTTCCATCTAAGTATTTAACCTTCATAGGTTTTCCGCATTCCATTGAAATACGTTTTTCTAGCTCTGCAACATTTTCTGTCTTTTCTAGCATAGTTTTTCCAAAAGGAGTTAAACCATTTGGAAATTCTATTCCCATTACCATGTCATTTATATTACTTGCTACCGAGTTTATTAAACTTGTATATAAGCCTATTTTTCCAGCGTCTTTTATTTCTCCAACTATCTTAGGCCATGTTTTTAATTTTTCTCCAACTTCTACAGTTTGAATTGGTCTTTTTGGTATTTCTTTTGCTGTATTATTTCCAGTTTCAACTGTTTTTACAGCTGTGTTATTCACAATATTTGCAGGTCTGTTAATAATTTCTGATTTTAAACCTGACATTTGCATTTCTAATTGTGTTATTTTGCTCTTTAATGCTTGTAACTCTCCACTATCTGTATTTCCACCAGATGCTTGTGAGTTACTTTTTGCAGAAATTTCTCCACTACATAGTTTTATTATTCCTACTTGGAATAATATTAATCTTTGTGATGAAAATTTCATATCATTTTCTAAGTTAGAAAGTTCATATACTATTGAAAGTAATTGTTCTTTTGACATTTTTTCTGCTAGCTTTTCTATTTCTTTTAATTCTTCTTCAGAATATAAGTTTAAACTTTTACTAGATTTATATACTAAAATATCTTTAACATATTTTATAATTTCCCATAAAAAGTTTTGTATATCTTTACCGTCATCTGTAACTTCTTTAATAGTTTCTAATGCAGTATTTACATCACTATTTACTATACAATTTACTATTTTGTTTATATATGAAAGTTTTGGAATTCCTACTAAGTCCTTTACTTTATCTTCATCTATTTTTGTTTCTCCGTCTTGAAGGCATCTTTCTAAAATAGAAAGTGCATCTCTCATTCCACCTTCTGCAAGAACTGCTATAACTTTTAATGCCTCATCCGTAACATCTACTTTTATTTCGTTACAAACAATTTTTAGTCTTTTTATGATATCATCATTTGATATTTGTTTAAAGTCAAATCTTTGACATCTAGAAAGTATTGTTGCTGGCATTTTTTGTGGCTCTGTTGTAGCAAGAATAAATTTCACATGCTCTGGTGGCTCTTCAAGAGTCTTTAGTAAGGCATTAAATGCTCCTGTTGAAAGCATATGAACCTCGTCTATTATATATACTCTATATTTTGCTTTTGTTGGTAAAAAGTTTACCTCTTCACGTATTTGTCTAATATCATCTACACCATTGTTAGATGCAGCATCCATTTCAACTATATCTGTTAAACTACCATTTATTGCTGCTTTACATATTTCACATTCGTTGCAAGGTTCTCCATCTTTTGGATTTAAGCAGTTTATTGCTCTTGCAAGAACTTTTGCAGCTGATGTTTTACCTGTTCCACGTCCTCCGTTAAATAGATACGCATGTCCAACTCTTCCTGCCATTATTTGGTTTCTTAACGTTCTTGTTATATGTTCTTGTCCAACCATTTCTTCAAATGTAGTTGGTCTAAATTTTCTATATAGTGCTGTGTAATTCATTATCCTCACCCCTATACTTTTAAAAAAGGTACAAGACTTTCTGGTTTCTCTATGGAAGATATTTCACACATAAGTACCTACTTATTGCTGCTTCCTTCCGGATCTGACAAGGTTCATAGGCTTACATTGAATACCCTCCATACAGAAACCATTTTCTTATACCACTCATATTATATATATTTTTTTTACTTTTATCAAGCATTTTCTAAAATATTCTTAATTTATTCTACAACTCTTTTAAAAATATACTTACTTGTATCTGTTATTTCTAGGCTTGAAACTCCCTCTGTTGTAATATCAGAGCATGGTAAATCTAGTGTCATATTAGTTTTATATTTTTTTCCTTCTGTATTTATTATAAAATCAAAATTAACGCTAAATTTTATATCTTCATACGAAATGTCCATATTATTAAGCATTGTTCCATCTATTTTTAAGTCTTCTGCTGTTAATGTATATGTTCCAAGGTTCATATTTGCAAATGCAATTGCCATTATTCCTCCTTGATTATTTATCTCTAGCGTTGTTGTATTACTTTTAGTAGCACCCTTGTATGTTAGTGAAACACTATCTAATATGAAGTCATTTGAATATGTAAATTTTTTGTTTTCTGTTGTATTAGGTATAAAAGTTTTTACGTTTCCTTTTATAGGAGCTTTTTTGACCTGTATGTTGTCTATTACCACACTGTCTATTACTGCTTCTTTTTTATAATTTGCATTCTTTTTAATTTCAAAATAAATTCCATTGTTTTGAACTATCTCATTTTCCATTCCATCATTTGTTATAGGGTCATCTTTACTTACAACCATACTTCCTATTACTATTTTAGAAATCTGAAATGGCATATTTGTTTCGCCCTCTACACTATATTTTAATGTTATTATTGAAGCAGTTAGTATTAGTAGTATTACTATACCTGCTGCAATACACGTTTTTATTTTTTCCTTTTTACTGTTTTCCATATTCTTTCCTCTTTCAATAAAAGACTTTTTTATAATGGCGGAGTGAGTGGGATTCGAACCCACGTGCCTTTTATACCGGCTAACTGTTTTCGAGACAGCTTCGTTATGACCACTTCGATACCACTCCATTATTTTTAGTATTGTTACCTTTTATATTTTCCTATTTTTTCTATCTTCTTTATTTCTTATTATTTCTTATTATTTTTTCAACTTTCTTAATTCTTTAAAAAATTCCTGTAATATTTTTTCACATTCTTCTTTAAGAATTCCAGTTTCATACTCTATTTTATGATTAAATGGATAATCTTCTAAAACATTAAGTACACTTCCACAAGCTCCAGTTTTGTAATCCATTGTTCCTATATATAATTTTCCTAATCTTGCTTGAATTAAAGCTCCTGCACACATTGTGCATGGCTCTAATGTAACATACATTTCACAGTCGTTTAATCTCCAAGTGTTCGATTTTTGGCTTGCTTTTTGTATTGCAAGAATTTCTGCATGCTTTGTTGTGTCTTTTTTGCTTTCTTTTAAATTATGAGCTCTTGCAATTATTTTGCCTTCTTTTACTATAACGGCCCCTACTGGTACTTCTAATTTTTCGTATGCTTTTTTAGCTTCTTTTAAAGCTTCTTTCATAAATTTTTCTTCCATACTTTATACTTTTATTCTCTCTCCTTGTATAAATTTTACTATATTATATTAACATTTTTTTTATAAAATATCAAGGCATAAATAATCCACAGATTGTTAAGTTTCTGTGGATATCTTTTTTCGTTTTTATTCCATTGGTCCAAATAATTCATCAAATTTTGCTTCTAGCTCTTTTTGTAAGTCCTCTGTAAACACATCATCAGGTATTGGCTCTTTTGGTTGTGTCGTTGTTTCATAATCTGAAAAATCTAAGAAATCATTTTGTTTATCTTGATTATTAGTATCTTGGTTATTCGTATCTTTTTTACTATTATCTTCTTTAGGTTCTACATCATCAAATAAATCGTCTAATGATTGTACACTTACTATATCATTTGATTGTGTACTATTTTTTTGTTTATTTCCATTAGCTCTGTTTTTTTCTTCCGTGTCGTCTAAAAATAAGTCATCTAAAGATTCTACTTTTAAATTTTCTACTTTTTTGTTTGGTTCATCTGGTACATAAGGATTATATGGGTTATATTTTCTCCATATACCTCTTACACCAGCATCAAAATTATTATGGTCTAACGTATCTTGTTGTAATTCTCTATATAACTTTTGTTGTTCAAAATAATAATATTTATCTGCCTTAACTGGCTTTATACCTTTTTCGTAAATAATACATTGGTTGTTATCCATTCTTCTTAACTCATCTGGTGTCATTAATGCTCTTGCCATAATTTGTTCTGAATAACTGTAACCTTGTTTATGATAATGCTTATCTTTATTTGTTCCTTTACTCTCTCTTGATATTGTTTTTTCTCCAAGTGCCTTAGAGAAATATTCTACAGTTTTAAATGAGTTACTTCCTAAGAATACGTGCGTATCACAGTTACCCATTATAGTCTCATAACTCTTTTCATATACTGCCTCTAATTGGTCTAAGTTTTGTAATATAACACTAAATTGTATTCCTCTACTTCTTGATGTTGATATTTTTTTATCAAAATCTGGTATTCTACCTATGTTTGCAAACTCGTCTAGTATGAAAAATACTGGTACTTTTAGTTTACCTCCATTTAAGTCTGCATAATTATATAATTGTTGTATCATTTGTGAGAAGAATATTGTAAGTAAGAAATCATATGCTGTATGTGTATCTGAAGAAATAACATATACTGCTGTTTTCTTATTTCCTATATCTTCAAAATTTATTGTATCTGTTGAAGTTACTTCCGCAATCTCTTTTGAATCGAATTTTCCAAGTTTAGATTGTAGAGAACTTAGTATTGAACCATATGTCTTTTCTGGTGCAATTTCAATTGACTTGTAATACATTCTTGCTGGGTGGTCATAAGGTAATTGATTAATAAGTTCTGTAAGTAAGTTGCTTCCACCATTTGTGTTTGCTGCTCTTACCATTTCTGCACAACTTGCTAAACTTTGCTCTTCTTCTGGCCTTGTAGCTATTAAATAATATATAAGTGCTTTTAATAACATTTCTGCCATATCGTCCCAATATGGATCAGATTTTCCCTCTGATGCCTGACCTTTTACAACAGTATTTGCTATAACGTCTACATCAAGTTCACTTGCAACGTGCATTAAAGGGTTATATCCATCACTATTTTGTGGATTTACTAAATTTAATACTTTAATATCATAACCGTGTTTTTTTAAGTATCCAGCTGTTTTATCATAAAGTTCTCCTTTAGGATCTGTAAACACATAAGAGCCAAGCATTTGTGCTGCATTTGGTATTGAATATGATGCTGATTTACCAGAACCAGAACCGTCCAACTATTAATGTATTAATATTACCTCTTTTATTAATTGGAAGGTAATTTTCTTTAGCAAGTATAATTCCTTTATTTGGACTTAATACTTTATATTGTTCTCCATTTTTACTCCAGTCACTTGAACCATGCTCTATATCATAATATTTTCCTTTTGCTTTTGTCTTGTCATATCCTTTATAAGAAAAAAATATAAAAGCTATTGTATATGGAATTAGTATTTTTGCAAATACATTTAATGCACCTGGTGTTTTAAACATTCTAAAGAATGCTGTAAAGCTTGTTAATTCACTAACCAAGCCCATTACAAAGTTTGTACTTGCATTGCCATATTGCCCATTAGCTCTTGTAGCCCACGCCACTGCAATAGGTGCAACAATTAATATGGATAACACTACCCATATTATTGCTATTACTATTAAATATTTTTTTCCCTGTTGGATTGATCTTTTTAAATTATCAATTTTTCCCATGGCATTTCACCCTTCTCTTTTGTTATGCTCTTTCTCTGTCTTCTCTATATTTTGTTTTTCTATTTTTTTCATTTATTTTGACTATTTCAAATGCATCTTTTTTAAAGTTTATTATTTCTCCTTTTGCAGTTTGTAACTTGTTATCTTCCCTTAAGCTGCTATCTTCTGCATTAAATATCATATTTTCATCAAATATACTTTCTTTGTAAGCCCCTTGAACTACTTCTAATCCTTTTTGATCTCCTTTATCAAATGACATATATGTCATATAGAAATTACTTGCACTTGAACCTTCAGTTGTTGGTCTCATATAAAATTTCTCCCTTCTAGACATTTTCCTTTTTTTCACGTATCTCAAACGCGAAATAAGGTTTATATGGTTTTAATTTACATTTTCCTTTTAATTCATTTGTTTTCTTATCTACAAATACAACAGGTTTTACTTCCTCAGCTGTTTCTGGGTCAATAATAGATATTGGTCTTTGTAAATTTGGTGTATAATTAAACTCTTTATATATTTCTCCATTTTCGGAATAAAGAGTATCAAACTTAACTGGTACAGGTTTCTTAGAAATACGAACTTTATCACCTTCTAAAACTCCCATATTTACAACTACTCGTTCTTTTGCAAAAGAAAGTATTATTAATTGTTCTTCATAATTTGGCTCATCTATAAAAAATGTTTTCTTTTTTAAGTCGCCTTTCATTTCCTCTGCTGATACAAGTCTTTCAACTGTATATTTAGGATATTCATTTAAATATTCTTTTGCAGTTTTGTTTACACGGTATATTACAGTTTGTACTCCTTGTGGATCTGTAATACTAAAATGTTTTCCTTGTATACTTTCCATTTTTCTACTCCTTTTCTATGAACCAAATTCTCATAGCTTTTCTTTAGTTCGCAAACATACATAATTATACTATTAATTTTTCTCGTTGTCAAATTTTTACATTGTCTTCATTTACAATTGCTTACATTTCACTCATTATAATTGCTTATATTGTCACCGTTTACAATTGCTTGCATTATCATCATTACAATTACATACATTATCTTCTTGGTTCAAAATTAGATACTTCTTTTAATTTTTCATATATCTGTATTTCTTCATTGCTTAGTTCTTTTGGCACAACAATTTTTACCTCTGCAACTAAGTCTCCTCTTCCACCTTTTCCATTCTTATACCCTTTTCCTGGAATTCTAACTTTTTCTCCACTTTCTATTCCTCTTGGAACAAATATATTTGCTGTATCCTCTATTGTTTCTACCTGTACTCTTGTTCCCAAAGCTGCTTCCCAAGGCGTTAATAATAAGTCTGTGTAAAGATCGTAACCTTTAAGTTTATATTTTTTATTGTTATCTATATTTATTTTAATAAATAAATCTCCATTTTTTGCACCATTTTGTCCGTTTTTTCCGCCACCTATTAAACGTATTTTTTCTCCGTTCCTAATTCCTGCTGGTATTTCTACACTAATAGTTTTCATTTTTCCTTCAACTGTTCTTAAAGATATTTTTTTGCTTATTCCAAAATACGCATCTTCTATTGAAATATATATTTCAGTTTCTATGTCTTCTCCTTTTATAGGTACTTTTTTATTTACTTTTTCCTCTTTATTAGAAGCTTTTGTTCCAAATAGGACTCCTAAGAAATCTGTTCTATTTTCTCTTTCTTGTCTATCTTTTTCTCTATCTATTTTTTTACCTATATGAGAATACCATATTCTATCGTACTTTCTTTTAGAACTACTATTAGATAAAGTTCTATATGCTTCATTAATATCTTTAAATCTGGCTTCGGAAAGACTATCTGAATTTACATCTGGATGATATTTTTTTGCCTGCTCTCTAAAAGCTATTTTTATTTCACTTAAACTTACTTTGTTTGTTTCTAATCCCAGTATTTTGTAATAATCCTTAAAAATCATTTAACATCCTCCCATTTCATGGTGAGCTTATTATATCACATCCTTTTTGATAACAAAAGAGAAAACAGAAAATTTCTTACTAAATTTTAGTAAATATTTTCTGTTTTTCTATTTTATGTTTTTTTATGTTTTTTTTCTTTTTCTTTTTTTCTAATTCATTGCAAGTTCAATTAGTCTGTCTAATAGTTCTGTGTATTTAATTCCAACAGCCTCAAATAATTTTGGATACATACTAATTTGTGTAAATCCAGGAAGAGTATTTATTTCATTTATTATGACATTATTCGTATCTTTTTCAATAAAGAAATCTACTCTTGAAAGTCCACTTCCATTTACTGCTTTAAATGCTTTTATTGCACTCTTTCTTATTTTTTCTACAATTTCTGGCTCAATATTTGCAGGAATAATAGTTCTTGAAGCACTGTTATTATATTTTGCATCAAAATCGTAAAAATCTTCTGCTGAAAGCACTTCTCCAACACAAGAAGCTTCTACTTCTTCATTTCCTAGAACAGCACATTCCACTTCTCTTCCAACTATTCCTTCTTCTATTAATATTTTCTTATCAAATTTTGCAGCAAATTGAATAGCACTTTTTAATTCTTGTATATTTTTAGCTTTGTTTATTCCTACTGAAGATCCAGAATTTGATGGTTTTACAAACATTGGATATTTTATTTTTTCTTCTATTCTTTTAACTAATTCATCTATTTCATAATTAGTTTCATTAAAATTTTCATCTACATATATGTACTTTCCATTGTTTTCTCTTACATATACATATTTTGCTTGATTTAAACCTGCTTTTTCAAATATTATTTTTGTATATGCCTTATCCATTGAAATACTAGAAGCTAATACTTTACATCCTACATATGGAACTTTTATTAGCTCAAACAATCCTTGTATTGTTCCATCTTCTCCATATAGTCCATGTAATACTGGGAAAATACAATCCATTTGTTTTAAATATTCCATTGGTTTTTCGATTTTCTTTAACTCTTCTATCTCTTCTAATTTATCTCCAACTTTTAATGTTTTATTGCTTTTATTAAAACTATACCAAGTTCCATTTTTGCTAATATATATTGAGTAAATATCATATTTATTTTCATTTAAATTTCTAATAATAGAAGTTCCAGAAACAACAGAAACATCATGTTCTGTTGACATTCCTCCTACTATGACTGCTATTTTACTTTTCATTTATGTTTACCTCCTATTTCACATAATTTTGATTTTATGTTTTTATTTAGATTTATTTTTTAATTCTTCGACTAATTTAAAAAATCCCATTCTATTAGAAGCTTTAAATAAAATAACATCATTTCCTGTTTTTATTTTTTCTATTAAATTTACTATATCTTCTTTATTTTCAAAATAATATATATTTTTTTCACTCATTCCGCATTTCTTAGCCTGTTCTACAATAAATTTTGCACTTTCACCTGCACAAATTAGAATATCAATTTTATTTTTAGCTACTTCTTCACCAACTTTTTTGTGTAATTCTTCTGTATATTTTCCAAGCTCCAACATATCTCCCAATACTGCAATTTTTCTATTTTTGTATTGAGCTAGACTTTCTATTCCTGCTTTCATAGATTCAAAACTAGCATTATATGTTTCATTGATTATTTTGGTTCCATCTTTTAATTTTTCTATATCACTTCTTTTAGCTGTTAGTTCAAAAGTTTCTATTCCTCTTTTAATTTGTTCCTTTGTTAATCCTAATTTATTACCTACACTTATGGCACATAAAGCATTATACACAAAATGTAATCCTCCAACTGGTACTGTTACTTCAAATTTTTCATTTCCTATATGGCATGTAAATGTACTTCTTTCCTCTTCTTGTTTTATATCTGTTGCATATATTTCACTTTTCTCTTCAATTCCATATGTAATAATATTATATTTTTCATTTTCTTCTTTATAGAACTTATTAAGCATATCATTATCATTATTTATAACAATTTCTTTTTTATAATTTCCTTCTAATATTTCTAGTTTTGCCTTTAATATATTTTCTCTTGAACCTAAATTTCCAATATGAGAAGTTCCGATATTTGTAATAACACAAAGAGTCGGCTTTGCAATATTAGTTAATACACTTATTTCTCCCTTATGGTTCATTCCCATTTCTATAACCGCCGCTTCTTCATCCTTTAATTTTAATATTGTAAGTGGTACACCAATATGATTGTTATAATTTCCACTTGTTTTTAGTGTCTTATACTTCTGTGATACAACACTTGCTACCATATCTTTAGTACTTGTTTTTCCTACACTTCCTGTTATAGCAATAATAGGAAAATCTTTTGGATATAAGCTTCTTTTTAATTTTGCAATTTCTTGTAAAGCTTTTAAAGTATCTTCTACAACTATTATAGTTTTATCTTTATATTGTTTCTTTTTTTCCTCAGGAATTTCAATATCTTGAACTATAACTGCACTTGCTCCATTCTTTAAAGCTTCTTCATAATAGATACCACCATTACTTACATCTCCAACAAGACCTATGTAAACTTCTCCTCCTTTTATTTCTCTGGTATCTCTTGAGAAATTTTCACATACAAGTTTTTCATCTCCAGTTACTAATTTTCCTCCTGTTACTTGTAATATTTGCCCTACTGTAATTACATGGTAATTCTTTTCTTTTTCCATTTCTAATAATTCCTCCATTAATATTTTATTATAGGAAATCAAATATATTCATATTATGATTTTTGCAAATTATATATCTTTTTATATGTTTTTGCAAGTTTGATAAACACATGCATTATATCTATTCGCTAACATATATATTATATTTTTTACTTGACATAATGTTGGTATGTTTACAAAAACATTTTATCCAATATTTAATTAATGCATAAAAGCAAGAGTTAGAATTTTATACATTTTAAATTGAGTAAAATTCTAACCCTTGTAATATTGGGAATATTAAATTAATTTTAGCTAATACTACTCTACACTTCTATTAGCTATTTCTATTGCTTTTGCTACAATATTACCACAATTTTTAGAAGATACGTTTTGCCATCCACCATCTTTTTTTACTTGTTCATATACTCCTAACTCTTTTGCTATTTCTTCTTTTAAATTTTCAGACATAACTGAATTTCTATTTCTAGACATTGAAAGTTACCTCCTAACAGAAAAATCTTTTTTATTTTATTGCGTAATTTAATAAAATTACTTTTTAATTCAAATTGATTTTTCTATTAATATTATTTACATTTTTTATTTTTATATATTCATATAAATTTTCCAAATCATTAATTTTTTCCAAATAAAAAGCAGCTATTTTTTGTATTATAGCCACTCTTATCTCATTTGCATTTTTGTTCTTGCTTTTAATTCTTTTTTATAATCTTCTTTTTGCCTTTTTATTTGTTCTTTCATTTCATCAGAACAATTATCCATATCATAATGAATTCTTCCCATTGCATCTAATCCTCCAATATATTGTATGTCTTTAGTTGTTAATACTTCTTCTGGAATATCAGACAACAGTTGTAAAATTTGTTCTAAATTTCCGTCTTTCATCATTTTTTGCCATTCATTTCTAGAATTAAATAGTATTGGAAAACCTTTTGCACTCTGTAATGTTATTTGTTCTTCACTTTCTTCTACGGATTTTTCTATATATGCAGAATATAAATTATTATTTGGTTCTTTATATATATGGCTTAATCTAGTTAAATTAATTATTCTTCCATCATTTAAGTCAATTCCCTTATAGTCTTGATACACTTTATCCCCAATGTTATATTTAAATTGTTCTTCTAAATAAGGCTTTTCTTTTCTTCTTTCCCTTACTTTTCTTTTCGCTTCAATTTCAGGTCTTGCATTTATTTTTTGTTTAAAATTTTCTTTTTTATCTTTTATTCTCTCTGCTAGAGCTTTTTCCCCACTTCCAATTTCAGCATTCATTTTAGATTGTATAAAATTTAAAACTTGAACCGTTGGAGCATAAAGTTCATATTTTCCGTCTTGCATTTTTTCTATAATTCCAATGTGATTATAGCTTTTTTCTTCTAATTTGCTCAATTGACCAATTCTATCTAACGTTCCAAAAACATTATCTGTCGCTAAATCTTCTAATGTTATATTTTGAGAAACTTCAAAACATATATACTTAGCAGCATCTGGTATAATAGTATGACCACATTGATATTTTTCATACACTCTGGCTTTTATTAAATTAGTTGTTTTATCCCCATGTGTAACAGTACAGTATGGTATAAAGTCAAATAATAATTTTGAGCCTTTTCTTTCTTTTATTTCATAACTTATTAACTCTTCTGTACCTTCATGAGATTTATTTTTATTAAATAAATCCATCTTATCCTCCCATCATATTAATAATTCTATTATTAATATAATGAGATGTCAAGGCAAAATCTTTACTTTTTTGTATTTTTTTGTCAAATTATATTTTTATTTTAAAATTTATTATTTAACTACATAGTAAGTGTTCCATTTGGAGTATCTCTTATAACTAATATATCTTCCTCATTTCCATTTTCTACATTAATATAGACTAAAAATTCTGTATTATCTACTTTTCCTTTAAACTCCCAACATAAAATTTCAGTTTGAAATTCTGTAGGAATAATTGCTAAATCTTCACTCATTATTTCTAAATTTTTATTAAGTGTCTCTTTAGCCTTTTCTTTAGAAATATTAACTTTTGCTAAATTTCTTTCATAATGTGAATTCAAGTATCCAGTAGTTTCTATACCTAATACTTCTCCATTATCAAGAGCAATTTTTAATTTTATTAAATCAGGATAAGTTACAACCTCTCCATATTCAGAATTTTGAACATAAGCATAATTAATTGTAATAACTCCCTCTTGCTTTAAATAATAAGTTTCTTTCATATTTGCAAAATTGTGATTATTTAAAAACTCTTTTCCTATTTCTACTGCTCTTTGCTCTGATATTGTTTGAGCATCTACAGATCTATTATAATTTAGAAATACTACATGTCCTCCCTTTTGAGTTATAGAAATAATGGCTAAGTTTTCTTTATCTTTTTCATCATTTAAAAGTATTCTAAAATCATAGCATGGCATATCTGTATTTTCTGAAAGACCATTTGAATTAATTTCTTTTATTTTATTATTTCCTAAAAATTCTATTGCTATTTGCTTTGCTCTTTCTTCATCAATATTTTCCCCTGTTAAACCTTTCTTTTCTGCTGAAGTTAAGTGTTCCGAAAATGCACCGTCATAAATTAATCCTGCATATTCATGGAAATTTTCTTCTAAATTACTAAAACTATCTTTAGAAATATTGCTTACTTGAGTTGCAAATACGTTAGTTCCTTTTTTAGTTAATTCTCCCCATTTGATTCTTCCGTCATTTATATCTGCAGACAACTGGTTCAAAGTATTTTCTAGTTCAACACTATAATCGTGTAATTCTTTTAAATTTTTAAAATCATCATCTGTTAAAGACTCATTTTTTATATTTTTTCTAGACAAACTAAAACTGTAATCACTAACTTGATTTAAAAATTTAGCTGTATTAGCAAGCTCTTCCGAGCCTATTGGAAGCATTGCTAAATATGCCTCTGCTAAATTTGCCTCTCTCCATACATGTGTCAAAACCTCTGCTCCATGTTCTGGAGAATTCGAAATTAAAGATTTTGCTAAATACGTTTCTACGTTTTGTACATAATCTACAAGCTCGTAAAATGCCATATTATATTCATTTTCGCTTGCTTGTCTGTATTCTTTTTGATTATTATACGTATATAATGCAAGCAATGCTATTGCTATAATAAGCACAGCTACTATTATCTTCATATAATTATCTTTTAATTTTTCCTTTATATTAAAATTATCCATTTTTATTAACATTCCTTTCATAAATTAATTTTTTAATTTAACTGCAAAATCTGTGTTTTCCAATTGTTTTAATTAATGGCCTTGACCATATCCATTTATTAGTTGCTGTTGCTGGATTAAAATAATAAATAGCCCCGCCTGTCGGATCCCATCCATTCATCGCATCTTGTGCTGCCTTAACTACTGTTGAATCTTCTGGAATTGGTACATTTATTTGACCATCACTAACTGCTGTAAATGCTCCACTTTGATAAATTACTCCCGCAATAGTATTTGGAAATTGTGAACTTTTTACCCTATTTAAAATAACTGCCCCCACTGCAACTTGTCCCTCATATGGCTCTCCTCTAGCTTCTCCATTTATTGCTCTCGCCATAAGTTGTAAATTTGATGTACTTGAAGAACTAGCAGCATAAACCTTCACATTATCCACATTTTTTTCAATAATGTTCATTACTAAAAAAGCTATTATGCACATTCCTAGTATTATTAATAAAATTTTTAAATATTTTTTCATAACAACTCCTATTTTTTATTCTTTTAAGTTTATTTTTCCTTTTTTACATATTTTTATTCAAATATCTGCTTTTTCTTTGTATTTTCCTAAAATATATGTTATTATTGTATTGGTTTAATTTTTAAAGAATTTAGTTTGAAAGAAATAAAAAAAACTATTAATTTTATTTAATAAATTAAGAAAGGAATGGAATTTTTTATGAAGAAAGTTTTAATTTTTTATGCATCTTATGGTGGTGGCCATCTTTCTGCTGCAAAATCAATTAAACAATATATAGATGAAAATTATTCTGAAGTGCAGACAGAAATGGTAGATTGCGTAAAATATATAAATCATACAATAGATAAGCTTACAACAGGTGCATACAGAGAAATGGCAAAAAAAGTACCATGGGCTTGGAAAAAAGTTTATTATAATTCACAAAAGGGGCTTTTAGGTGAAATAAGTAAAGATGCAAATATTATAATGGCAAAAAAAATAAATAAATTATTTAAAGAATACAACCCAGACATCGTAATATCTACTCATCCTTTTAGTTCTCAAATGACAGGTTATTTGAAGAAAAAAGGTATTGTAAACTGTACTTTAGCAACAATAATGACAGACTTTGCACCACATGACCAATGGCTTATAGGAAATGAATATGTAGATTATTATTTTGTTTCTAATGAAAATATGAAAAATTTAATGATAGAAAAAAATAATATTCCACCAAATAAAATATATGTTACTGGAATACCAATTGCTAAAAGATTTTTACAAGAATACAATAAAAATGAAATCTATAATGACTTTGGTCTAGTTCCAAATAAGAAAACAATATTATTCTTCGGTGGTGGCGAATATGGACTTGGAAAAGATGCAACAATTGCAATTTTAAATGTACTTGCAAAATCTAATCTTAATATACAAGTAATTGCAATAGCAGGCAAAAACGAAAAAATGAAAGAAGCTTTCGAAAATATAGTTTCAAAAAACAATAAATCAGAATCAATTAAAGTTTTATCTTTCACAGATAAAGTACCTGAATTAATGAGCATTTCCAATTTAGTAATTACAAAACCTGGTGGTCTTACAACCAGTGAAAGTTTAGCAAGTGGACTTCCAATAATTGTTATAAATCCAATTCCCGGACAAGAAGAAGAAAATGCTGAATTTTTAGAAAAATCTGGTTGTGCAATATGGATAAGAAAAAATTCAAATCCAGAAGAAATATTAAATTCTATACTTGAGGATAAAGAAAAGTTAAACAAAATGAAAGAAAATTCTATAAAACTTTCTAGAAAAAATTCTACAAAAGATATTTGTGAAATTTGTTTAAACAATTAAAATAAATATTATAATTATGAAAGGAGTATTTAATTATGACAAGTAAGCAACGTGCATATTTAAGAGGTCTTGCAAACCCAATAGATGCTATTTTTCAAATTGGTAAATCTGGAATCACAGATAATTTTATAAATCAAATTTCTGATGCTTTAGAAGCAAGAGAATTAATTAAAATTTCTGTTTTAGAATCTGCTCCTGCAGACGCGAGAACATTAGGTAATGAAATTGCGAATGAAACTAATTCTACATTAGTTCAAACTGTTGGAAATAAAATCACATTATATAGACCAAGAAAAAAAGATTCAAAAATAGTTTTACCTAAATAAACTATTATATAAGCAAGTTAGATAAAGTACAGTACATTATACATATTACATAAAAACTATTTTATTATATTTGTTTTATGTATATTGTTCTATATTTTATGTATACGACAGATAGTGAATAATTTTCTATTTTATGAATTTTTATTCACTATTTTTATATTTTTAATTTTTATTTACATATTTTTATTTACAAACTAATTAAATTTTTTACATTTTCACGTACCAGCCACAATTTTTTATAATTTTTTTGTTAAATTGTTGACTTTTTTAAAAAATAGTGTTATTATTATTACTGCAATTGAGTTTTGGTTCAGTAGCTCAGCTGGATAGAGCAACGGATTTCTAATCCGTGGGTCGGGGGTTCGAATCCCTCCTGGATCACC
>CAKPGD010000026.1 GCA_934154515.1 uncultured Clostridia bacterium | reverse complement strand
GCAAGGAACATATATATGGAATCAAAAGACAGGACAAAATGCTAGTACAACAGGAACAATATATGGAATATATGATATATCTGGAGGATTGTGGGAAAGAACATCAAATTATATAGCTAATGGAAATGGAAACTTGAAAATATATGGAGCATCAATAGCTTATAACGGGAATACATTAAAAACAACAAGTACAAAATATATAACAGTATATCCAAACAATGAATCTGGGAAAACTAATATAGATACAGCAAGCCAGTTAAATTTTAAAAGTAATACAAAAATATATGGAGATGCAGTAAGAGAAACAAATTCAGGAAAAGCAGGAACGACAGAAGAAGGTTGGAAAATTAGTTCATGGAAAAACGATTATTCTTCTTTTCCAGCATTAGGGGGACCATTTTTAGGGAGAGGATCTAGCTTTAGAACTGGTTCTGGTGCGGGAATATTTGCATTTTCTCGGACTTAATGGAGATAGTGCTCATTACAATGGTTTTCGAGCTGTGCTTGTAAATACTTAAAATTAAATATATAAAATTATATAAATCTTATACAAAAATGCATTCACTAGTCGAGTGCATTTTTATTGTTTTTATTAATTTATATTATATTTTCAAAAAAAAGAAATATAATATATTAAAGCTATTGAAAATTAAATAAAAAAGAAGTAGAATAAATAAAATTAAAATAAATAAAATTAAAAAGAAAGAAGAAATGAGTATGAATAATAAAAAAGTAGTAGTTTTAGGTGGAGGAACAGGGCTTTCAACCTTATTAAGAGGATTAAAAAATTTCCCATTAGATATAACAGCAGTAGTATCTGTATCAGATGACGGAAAAAGTACAGGAAGGCTAAGAAAAGAATTTAATATACCAGCGGTGGGAGATATAAGAAGAGTTCTAGTATCACTTGCAGAAATAGAACCATTAGTAGAAAGCGTGTTAAATTACAGATTTACTACTAATAGTGAATTAAATGGTCATACAGTAGGAAATTTATTATTAACAGCAATAACAAATATAACAGGAAATATGTCAGATGGAATAGAAGCAATAGGAAGTGTATTAAATTTAAAAGGAAGAGTATTGCCACTAACAGAAGATAATGTAGTGTTAATGGGAAAAATGGAAGATGGAAGTATAATTGAAGGAGAACACAATATTACAGAAGCTGAAAAGAAAATATCAGATGTATTTTATAAGGAAAAACCAGTTATATGTGAAAGTGCTATAAAAGCAATAAAAGAAGCAGATTTAATAATATTCAGTATGGGAAGTTTATATACAAGTATAATTCCAGATTTAATAAGCGAAGATATAATAAATGCAATAGATGAAAGTTCTGCAAAGTTAATGTATACTTGCAATATGATGACACAACCAGGAGAAACAGATAATTATAATGTTTTAGATCATATAAAAGTATTAAACAATCATTTAGGAAAAAGAAAGATAAATGTAATAGTTGTAAATAATGGAACAGTTGAACAATCAATAATAGACAAATATGCAACATTGGAACAAAAAGATCCAATAGAATTAGATGAACAACAAAGAAAAGAATTAGAAGTGCAAAACGTAGAAATAATAGAAAACAATTATGTTATATTAGAAAATGAATTAATAAGACACAATACAATAAAATTAGCAACAGATATATTTACATATTTAATAAAATAGTAGTAATGTAACAAAACAAAAAATCTCTCATATTATATGCTATAGGAGGCAAGAATATGGGAGATTTTATATTAAATAGTATACTGTGGACGCTTGCTTTATATGGAGCTTTTGAAATTATTAAAACTATAATAAACATATATACATATACAAATTTAAAATCTGACGGAATTTATATAATAGTAGCAGTAAAAAATCAAGCAAATAAAATAGAAGGTTTTTTAAGAAATTTTTTGTTTAGAATTATTTATGGAAAAGAAGAAAATATAAAAGATATAATAATAGCAGATTTAGATTCTAATGATGATACTGTAAATATATTAAATAGGCTCCAAAAAGAATACAATGAAATAAAAATAACAAATTGGAAAGAATGTAAAGATGTTATAGAAAATATAAAAGATGTAAAATAAACAATTTATTGTAATTGAAATTAAAAGCTATTTTATTAGTTATGTTCGCTTGAAAAAATACTTTTGCTTTGATAGAATAATAAAAAGTAAAAAACGAAAAGAGGACAGTTAAAATTGGAACTAAAAGGTGAAGTAAAAGAAATAATATATCAAAATGAGATAAATAGTTATACAGTAGCTGAATTTGAAACAAGCGATGAAGAGATAACAATAGTAGGGTATCTTCCTTTTATAAATGTGGGAGATACTCTAAAATTAGTTGGAAAAATAGTGACACACCAAGATTATGGAGAACAATTCAAAGTAGATACTTTCGAAAAATTAATGCCAGAAACTCTAGGTGCATTAGAAAGATATCTAGCAAATGGAACAATAAAAGGTGTAGGTCTTGCAACTTCAAAAAAAATAATAGATACATTTGGAGAAGAAACTATTCATGTATTAAAATTCGAGCCAGAGAGATTAACAAGAATAAAAGGAATAAATAGTGAAAAAGCGGAAGCAATTTCAAGTTCATTTATAGAAAACTGGGAAGTCTGGCAAATAGTAGGATACCTAGAAAAGTTTGGTATAGGTATTCAAAATGCAAAAAATGTATATAAAAAATTAGGAGCAAATGCAATACAAGAAATAGAATCAAACCCATATATATTAATAGATGTAGCTAACAATGTGGATTTCAAAAAAATAGATAAAATGGCATTAGAAATAGGATTACCATATAATAATGAAAAAAGAATAAGAAGCGGAATAAAATATGCTTTAACGTGTACAACCTTAAATGGGCATTGCACTGTATTAGAAGATAACTTAATAACTTTTTGTAAAGAATTATTAGGAGTATCAGAAGAAGAAATAAATGAAGGAATAATAGAATTAAAAGCAAATCAAGAAATAATAATAGAAGAAAATTGGGTATATTTAGAACCATTTTATAAAGCTGAAGAGAATATAGCAAATAAAATAGAAATACTAAAAAATTCACCTAATATTAAAAAAATAAAAAACATAAAAGTAGAATTAAAAAAGATAGAAGATATGTCAAATATAGAACTTTCAGAAAAGCAAAAAGAAGCAATAGAAGCGGTAAATAAAAATAATGTGTGTATAATAACAGGAGGCCCAGGTACAGGAAAAACTACAATAATAAAAACAATAATAGAATTATATAAAAATAATGGAAAAAAGCCAGTGCTTTGTGCACCAACAGGTAGAGCTGCAAAGAGAATGACAGAAACAACAGGAGAAGAAGCAAAAACACTACATAGATTATTGGAAATAGGAAAATTTGAAGAAGAGGGAAAAATAGCTAGTGTAGACAACGATGTAGCTCCTTTAGATGCAGATATTGTAATTGTTGATGAAGTTTCAATGGTAGATTTATTTTTGATGAATTATTTAGTAAAAGCTTTATATCAAGGAACAAAATTAGTATTAGTAGGTGATGTAGACCAACTTCCATCAGTAGGACCAGGAAGTATATTAAAGGACTTAATAGATTCTGGAAAAGTAACTACGATAGTCTTAAATAAAATTTTTAGACAAGCTGCTAAAAGTAAAATAATTTTAAATTCACATAGAGTAAATGAAGGTGAGAATTTCCTAAAAAAAGAAGAAATAGAAGAGCAAAAGTTAAATGATTTAAATGAAGACTTTTTTTATATAAACGAAACAAATCAAGATAAAATATTATACAATATAGTTACGCTTTGCAAAGATAGACTAAAAAAATATGGCAATTATGACTTTTTTAAAAATATACAAGTAATATCACCAACCAAAAAAGGAACTTTAGGAACTAAAGAATTAAATAAAATATTACAACAAAATTTAAATCCAGAAACAGAATATTTAGCACAAAAACAAGTAGGAGATGTAATATACAGAGAAAATGATAGAGTAATGCAAATAAAAAATAACTATGATATATTTTGGGAGAGACAAGAACCTAAATATGAAAGTGGAATGGGTGTTTTTAATGGAGAATTTGGAACAATAATAAAAATAAATGATGATGACAAAATAGTAACAATAAAATTTGACGACAATAAAACTGCAGATTACATGTATCAGGATTTAGACCAAATAGAACATGCGTATAGCATAACAGTACATAAGTCACAAGGAAGTGAATTCGACGTAGTAATAATGGTAGTACCACAAACATCACCAATGCTACTTACTAGAAATTTATTATATACAGGAATGACAAGAGCTAAGAAAATGTTAATAGTAATAGGAAATAGCAATGTTATAGATTATATGATAAAAAATATAGATACCAAAAAGAGAAATACAGGTTTAGCATATAAATTACAAAAATACGAAAAAATGTTTTGAAAAATCTAAAAATTAATATTGACATATTAGTTCAATTATATTATTATATCTTCGAGGGGCAATAAAATTGCCGAAGGGAGGTAGATATAAAAATATAATAATAATAGTGCAATAAATAAAGTAAAAATAATAGAAGTAATAAGAAAAAATAAATGTAGAAATAGATGTATTATAAAATATAGTGATTCTTCTAAAATTACAAAAGAATAAATTAATAGAATGATTTTATAGCTAATATTTTATAAGGAGGAAAGAAATATGGAACAAGTACTAAAACAAATATTAGATGTTGTGACTGATGTAAAAGCAGAGGTAATTACAATAAGAGAAGATCAAAAAGCAATGAAAGAAAAACAGGATAAAATGGAAGAAAAGCAAAACAGAATGGAAGAAAAACAAGACAATATGCAAAATGATATTAAAAATCTACAAGAGGATGTAGGCGGATTAAAGGTTGATGTAAAAAACTTACAAAAAGGACAAGAAAAACTACAAGAAAACGTGGAAATACTACAAGAGGATGTAGGCGGATTAAAGGTTAATGTAAAAAACTTACAAGAAGGACAAGTAAAACTACAAGAAAACGTGGAAATACTACAAGAGGATGTAGATGGACTAAAAGTTGATGTAAAGAACTTACAAGAAGGACAAGAAAAACTACAAGAAAACGTGGAAATACTACAAGAGGATGTAGGTGGATTAAAAGTCGATGTAAAGAACTTACAAGAAAACATGAAAATATTGCAAGTAGATGTAGGAAATTTAAAAGAAGATCAAGTTATCATAAGACAAGAACAATTAAAGATGAACAATAATATTATAAAAATACTAAAAGAACAAGAAGATACAAAAGAAATAGCAAGAGTGACTGTATTAAAACTTGGACAAGTAAGTGATAAATTAGATAGATTAGAATCAGATTTTTATAAAGATAAAAATACATATAAAGAAGATTTATATAAAAATGAAAACAAAAAGAGTGATATACTAGTATTTAAAAGAAAAACAGATGATAAAGAGTAAAATTACATACAAAATAGGGGCTAAATTGAAAGGAGAAAATACCATGATAAAATCCATAAAAAAAGCCTCTATTTTTTTATATGAAAAAACTATTAAGATATTATATCCCAGAAAATGTGTACTATGTAATAAATATGGAGATATTATATGTAATAAATGCTTAATAGAATTAAAAGAAAAGTTAAAAAAAGAAAGTAAAATAGAAAAATGCAATAATAAAAGTTTTAATGAACATATTTATCTTTTTAAATATGAAAAAGAAATTAGAAAAATAATATTAGATTATAAATTTAAAGATAAAGCATATTTAAGTGAATTTTTTGAAAAAATTATATTAAAAAATGAAAAAATATGTAGAAATTTAAAAAAGTATGATATAATCATTCCAGTTCCAATACATAAAAAAAGAAAAAGAGAAAGAGGATATAATCAAAGTGAAATTATAGTAAAAAATATTGTAAAAAACTTTGAAAATATGGAAATAATTACAAAATGTTTAATAAAAGAAAAAAATACAGTAGCACAAAGCTCTTTATCAAAAGAGGAACGAAAACAAAACGTAATACAAGTATATAAAATAAGAAATAGACAAAAAATAATAAATAAAAAAGTAATATTATTTGATGATATATACACAACAGGAAGTACAGTAGAAGAATGTGCTAGAATTTTAAAAGAAAATGGAGCAAGTAAAGTTTTAGTATTAACAATAGCAAAAGATTAAAGGAGGAAAAAATGGAAGACTTAGTAGAAAGCATATTAGACTATATAAGAGCAGATTATACAGACTATGCCATAATGATAAATGGTGAATGGGGAAGCGGTAAGACTTACTTTTGGAATCATAAAATACGTAATAAAATAGAAAGTATGGAATTAAACGGAAAAAGATATAAAACAATATATATGTCTTTATATGGAATTTCTAACCTAGAAGAAATTAGTAAAAAAATATTTATAGAAACTACACAATTAATGGACAAAAACCTTAAAAAATTTATGGGAAATAATGGTCAAATAACAATTCCAGAATATGCTAAAACAGGTTTAGATATGGCAAACTTTTTTGGAGTAACACAAAATGGAGATAAAATAGATTATAAAGAATTCTTTTCGACAGACGACAAAGTGCTATGTTTTGACGATTTAGAGCGAGCAAATGTAGATGTTATAGATATATTAGGTTATATTAATAACTTTGTTGAACATGACCATATAAAAACAATTATTATATGTAATGAAAAAGAATTGTCAACAAAATTAAAAAATAGTAATCTAGAAATGAAAACTTTTATAGCAACTTATCTTTTAGACAAAGAAGGAAGCTTAACTAAAAAAACAGATAAACCAATGGTAGAAAGAATACAAGATACAATAGAATATGTTTTTGATAAAGCAAATGACTATGAAAGGATTAAAGAAAAGTTAATAGGTGAAACTTTTGAATATGCACCAGAATTTAATTACATTATAAATGGTATATTAATGAGATATGAAAAATATCCAGATTTAATTAGATTTTTAAGAGAAAATACAAATCTTATAATATCTACATTTAACAAAAGTGGAACAAGAAACTTAAGAATTTTAAAACATGCATTAAATGACTTTAAAAAAATATTTGATATGGTAAATAAGGCATATCCAAATACAAACCATAGAGTAATGCAAACAATGTTAATATTTACAATAGCTATATCTTTTGAAATAAAAGCAGGAAAAGTAACAAAAGACAAGTTTATAAATATTAATAGCAATGAAGACTATAAAGCAATACTTGTATCATCAAGAGTATTTATGGATAATAGACAATTTTATATAAAAGAATTCGATAACAATTATTATTACAATTTTAAAGCAGAATACCGTTTCTTTAAATTTATAGAGATTTATGTTCGTACGCGTATATTTAATATGAGAGTGTTTAAAGAAAATATGGAAGTAATAATAAATACAGTAGATACAGATAAACTTCCAGGCTATAAGAGACTTCTAACAGAGGAATATTGGAAAATTTCAGATGACCAGTTTGACAAAGTAATAGAAGAAGTAATTGAAGATGTAAAAAACGGCAACATACAACCAATAGAAATAATAAAACTATTTGCATATTTTAGCTATTTCATAAAGAAAAATTTAATAAATTATGATATAAAAACAATAAAAAGTATATTCATAAATGGACTTAACATTTCTTCATTAAATGCTACTTATTGTGCAAATGTAGAAGAAGAATTAGACACAATATCAGTAAAAGAAGTTGGACCAGAAATGGAAGAAATATTAAAATACTTTGAAAATGTAAATGAAGCATTAAAAGACAAAATGTATAAAGAACAAGCAGAAGAAGTGTTTAAGTATATTCCAATGAAAATGGAACAATTCTACGATAAATTTGCAAAAGAATTTATGTCAATTCCAATATTTAAGTATTATGATGTATTCCAAATGTTCCAAAGAATATCTTGTGCAAGTAATGAAGATATTGTAACAATAAAAGAAATGCTAGAAGAAAGAGCACATAAATATACGAAAGAAATAGAACCGGAAATAAAAAATATCAAAAGATTAAAACAAGTTACAGACGATTATATAGATGGTAAAGAAAGCACCATAAAAATTGTAATGCTGGAAGATTTTTCTAAAGGACTGGAAAATATATTAGATTTATACAAAAATAATGCATAAAAAATCCCTCTTTTGTCATAATAAGATTAAACAATTATGATGAAGGAGGGAAAAATTTTGAAAGCAACAGGAGTTGTAAGAAGAATAGATGATTTAGGAAGAATAGTAATTCCAAAAGAAATTAGAAGAACATTAAGAATAAAGGAAGGAGATCCATTAGAAATATTCACAGATAGAGAAGGGCAAGTAATATTAAAAAAATATTCACCTATAGGAGAACTTTCTGAATTTGCAACAGAATATGCAGAAACACTTGCGAAAACAACAGGGCACATAGCATGTATAACAGACAAAGATACAGTAATTGCAGTATCTGGAGGATCTAAAAAAGAATATTTAGAACAAAGTATAAGTAAAGATATTGAAAGAATAATGGATGATAAAGAAGTATATGTAAGCAAAGAAAATAATGATGTAGCACTTCCAATAACTAAAAATACGGATGGAAAAAAGAATAATTCACAAGTAGTTTATCCAATAATATCAGATGGGGATGCAATAGGAACTGTAATATTATTGTCTAAAGACGAGAAAACAAAAATGAGTGATGTAGAAAAGAAAGTTGTTCAATCTGCAGCAAGCTTTTTAGGAGCACAAATGGAAATTTAGAAAATTTTGAAAGGTAAATAATAAAGATAATAGTAGAAAAAATGAAAAACAAACAAATAATAAACAGTAAACAATAAATAAAAAAATAAACAAAAATAATAAACAAAAATAACAAATGTAGAAAATAATTATTGTTACAAAAAAATTACTATTTTACACTTTCTTTACATTTTAAAAAATGTATTGAAAAAACATAATAATTGTAGTATAAAATAGTAGAAAGCAAGTGAAGAACTAAGGAGGAATGTAAAAATGGAAGGAAACAATGTAAATACTTCAGAACCAATAAATGGTGGAGTTGAATTAGAAAATTCAAAAGTTTTACCTACAAAAGTTAATGCATGGACAAAAATTAAAAATTTCCTATTTCAAGAAGTAACAGTAGAATTAACACCAAAGCAAGCAAAAGTATTTGGAGAAGTTCATGATTTCTGGCATCAAGATGTAACATGGCAAAGTTTTAAAGATTTCTGGATGCAAGATATAGAAATAACTTTATAATTAGAAAATTAAAAAATTCAGTTTTATAAGACTGAGTTTTTTTTGATTTTATGAATAAAAATAATAAATAAAAATAATAAATAAAAATAATAAATAAAAATAATAAATAAAAACAACTTTTATTAAAAACTAAAAGGTGGTATATTTTTACGTTTAAAAGAATGTAGAAAAATGTAAAAAAACTAAAAAACTTACTCTTTTATGTATACAAATACTTGAAAACAAAATATAGTTGGTATAAAATAGCATTGTTAGATAATAATATTAAAAGAATAGTGAAAATGAAAATTTTCACACGAAGGAGGAAAAATTATGTCAGTTAAAATTGGAATTAATGGTTTTGGAAGAATTGGAAATTTAGCATTCCAAGCAGCATTAAAAAAGAAAGAGGTAGAAGTAGTAGCAATAAATGATCCATTTATTACAGCAGATTATATGGCATATATGGTAAAATACGACACAATACACGGAAGATTTGATGGAGAAGTATCTTCAAAAGAAAATACTTTAATAGTAAATGGAAAAGAAATAAAAGTATATAACGAAATGGATCCAGCAAACATTCCATGGGGAAAAGATGGAGTAGATTACGTATTAGAATGTTCAGGAGTATTTACAACATTAGAAAAAGCAGAAGCACACTTAAAAGCAGGAGCTAAAAAAGTTGTAATAAGTGCACCATCAAAAGATGCACCAATGTTTGTTATGGGAGTAAACAATGAAACATATGACCCAAGCATGAATATAGTATCAAATGCATCATGCACAACAAACTGTTTAGCACCACTTGCAAAAGTAATAAATGATAATTTTGGAATAGTAGATGGATTAATGACAACAGTACACTCAACAACAGCTACACAAAAAACAGTAGATGGAGCATCTAAAAAAGATTGGAGAGGCGGTCGTGCAGCATCTGCAAACATAATACCATCATCAACAGGAGCTGCAAAAGCAGTAGGAAAAGTAATACCAGAATTAAATGGAAAATTAACAGGTATGTCATTTAGAGTACCAACTGTAGATGTTTCAGTAGTAGATTTAACATGTAATTTAGCTAAACCAGCTACAATGGAAGAAATTTGTGCTGTTATGAAAAAAGCATCTGAAAACGAAATGAAAGGTATTATAGAATATGTAGATGAAGCTGTAGTTTCTTCAGACTTTATTAGTGACCCACATACATCAATATTTGATGCAACAGCAGGAATATCATTAACAGATACATTTGTTAAACTAATTGCATGGTATGATAATGAATGGGGATATTCAAATAAATTAGTAGATTTAGCTGTATATATGGCTTCTAGAGATTAGAAATTATAGGTTAGAGATTGAAATATTAGAAAGGCATATACTAAAATTTTAATCTCTAACTTTAAACATATAATAAAGAAGGAGGCTTATTATGAATAAAAAAACAGTAAGAGATATAGATTTAAAAAACAAAAAAGTTTTGGTAAGATGTGATTTTAACGTACCTTTTGATGAAAATGGAAAAATTTCAGATAATAGAAGAATTGTCGCAGCACTACCAACTATAAAGTATTTATTAGAAAACAATTGTAAAATAATTCTTTGTTCACATTTAGGAAGACCAAAGGGAGAATTTAATCCAAAATTTTCTTTAAAACCGGTAGCAGAAGAATTATCTAAATTATTAGGAAAAGAAGTAACTCTTGCAAAAGATGTTGTAGGAGAAGATGCTTTAAGATTAACTTCAAATATGAATAATGGTGAAATAGTACTATTAGAAAATGTAAGATTTGAAGCAGGCGAAGAGAAAAATAATGAAGAGCTTTCTAAAAAACTTGCATCAATGGCAGAAATATATGTAAATGATGCATTTGGAACAGCGCATAGAGCTCATAGCTCAACTGTGGGAGTTGCAAACTATTTACCAGCTGTATCTGGATTTTTAATAGAAAAAGAATTAGAATTTTTAGGAAATGCTTTAGAAAATCCTCAAAGACCATTTGTGGCTATATTAGGAGGAGTTAAAGTATCTGATAAAATAGGAGTAATTGATAGTCTATTAGAAAAAGTAGATACACTAATTATAGGTGGAGGAATGGCATATACATTTTTTAAATCAATGGGATATAGTATAGGAAATTCTGTATGTGAGCTAGATAAATTAGATTTAGCAAAAGAATTAATGGAAAAAGCAAAACAAAAAAATGTAAAATTAGTATTACCAGTAGATAATATAATTGCAGATGACTTTAGTCCAAATGCAAATGCTAAGCCAATAAATTCAGATGAAATACCAGATGGTTGGGAAGGCTTAGACATAGGACCAAAAACAATAGAACTATTTAAAAAAGAATTAGAAGATGCAAAAACAATTGTATGGAATGGACCACTAGGATTATCTGAGTATGAAAAATTTGCAACAGGAACAAGAAGTATAGCAGAAGCTTTAGCAGAAAAAACAAAAGCTGTTACAATAATAGGAGGAGGAGACTCAGCAGCTGCTGTTGAAAAAATGGGATTAGCAGATAAAATGACTCATATTTCAACAGGAGGAGGAGCATCGCTTGAATTCCTAGAAGGAAAAAAACTACCAGGAATTGAATGTTTGTTAGATAAATAACATCCTTATCTTACTATACAAAACAAAATGAAGAAGTTGACGAATTATTTTTTATGAATTATGAAGAACTTAAAAAAAGAATAAGAAATAAAGACTCAAATATTAAAATACCACATACTAAAGAAACAGATGAGTTACTTTATAAAATAGATGGAAGTCTATATAATTATGAAATAAACAAAGAAAAAAGAGGAGAGTTAGAATGCGAAAGAAAATAATTGCAGGAAACTGGAAAATGAATATGCTTCCAAACGAAGCAATGAGTTTTATTAATGAACTAGAACCATATGTAAAAGACTCTAAAAACGAAATAATATTATGCGTTCCATATACAGATTTGTTTTATAGCTTACTTACAGCACAAAATACAAACATTAAAATAGGTGCACAAAATATGCATTGGGAAGAAACAGGAGCATATACGGGCGAAGTATCTCCAAACATGCTTAAATGTATAAATGTAGATTATGTTATAATTGGACATTCAGAAAGAAGACAATATTTTGCAGAAACAGACGAAACAGTAAATAAAAAAGTAAAATCAGCATTTAAACATGGATTAAAGCCAATAGTATGTGTAGGTGAAACACTAAAGCAAAAAGAAGAAGGAAAAGCAAACGAAGTAATAACAACACAAACTAGACTTGCATTAGAAGGACTTTCAAATGAACAAGTAAAAAATGTTGTTATTGCATATGAACCAATATGGGCAATAGGGACAGGAAAAACAGCAACCTCAGAAGATGCTAATAATTCAATTAAAGAAATTAGAAATGAAATACAAAAAATCTATGGAGAAGAAATATCTAAAGAAGTAGCAATATTATATGGTGGTAGCGTAAAAGCTTTAAATGCAAAAGAATTGTTTGAAACATCAGACATAGATGGAGCATTAGTAGGAGGAGCAAGCTTAAAAGTAGAAGAATTTGAAAAAATAGTTAACTATGATAAATAACACTGCTGTATATATCAAACAAAAGCTAAAACAAAAGAAATATACGAAGAAAATAAATATTAAATAAAGGTGGAAAATAAAATGAAAGATAAATTAACAATGCTAATGATATTAGATGGATTTGGAGAAAATGAAAATTCAAATGCAAATGCAATAAAACTTGCTAATACTCCAAATATAGACAAACTAATGAAAACTTGTCCAACAACAGATATACACACAAGTGGATTAGATGTAGGTCTTCCAGAAGGACAAATGGGAAATTCAGAAGTAGGACACACAAATATTGGAGCAGGAAGAATTGTTTATCAAGAATTAACAAGAATAACAAAATCAATAGAAGATGGGGATTTCTTTAGTAACCCAGAGCTTGTAGCTGCAATAGAAAACTGCAAAAAATACAACTCAAAATTGCATATAATGGGATTATTATCAGATGGTGGAGTTCATAGCCATATTCGTCATTTATTTGGATTATTAGAATTAGCCAAAAGAAAAGACTTTGAAGATGTATATGTACACTGCTTTATGGATGGTAGAGACACAGCACCAACATCAGGAGAAGTATATATTTCTGAATTAGAAGAAAAAATGAAAGAAAAAGGCATTGGAAAAATAGCAAGTATATCTGGAAGATTCTATGCTATGGATAGAGATAAAAGATGGCAAAGAGTTGAAAAAGCATATAGAGCTATAGTAGATGGAGAGGGAGAAAAACATACATCAGCAACAGGTGCAATAGAAGATTCTTATCAAAAAGAAATATTTGATGAATTCATAGTCCCAACTGTTATAACAAATGGAGATGAGCCAATTGCAACAATAGGAAAACATGATTCAGTTATATTCTTTAACTTTAGACCAGATAGAGCAAGAGAAATAACAAGAACATTAGTAGATAAAGAATTTAATGAGTTTGAAACTAAAAAAGATTTAGACTTATATTATGTATGTATGACAACCTATGATGATACTATGCCAAATGTTCATATTGCATTTAAAAGAGAAGAATTGAAAAATACATTTGGAGAATATATATCAAAACATGGATTAACACAATTAAGAATTGCGGAAACAGAAAAATATGCACATGTTACATTCTTCTTTAATGGTGGAGAAGAAAAACAATATCCAGGAGAAGATAGAATACTAGTACCATCTCCAAAAGTTGAAACATATGACTTAAAGCCAGAAATGAGTGCATATGAAGTAACAGATAAGGTAGTAGAAGCAATAAACTCTAAAAAATATGACAGTATAATATTAAACTACGCAAATCCAGATATGGTAGGACATACAGGAGTATTAGAAGCAGCAATAAAAGCAATTGAAACAATAGACGAATGTGTTGAAAGAGTAGTAGAAGCAGTTCAAAAACAAGATGGAGTACTTTTAATTACAGCAGACCATGGAAATGCAGAGCAAATGATAGACTATAAAACAGGAGAACCACATACAGCACACACAACAAATCCAGTTCCATTAATATTAGTAGGAATGGAAAATGCAAAATTACATGAAGGAAGATTAGCAGACTTAGCACCAACAATGCTTCAAATTATGGGACTAGAAAAACCAGAAGAAATGACAGGAAAAAGTATAATAGAATAAAATAGAAAGTTAATTAGAAGTTCTAATATAGGAAGTTTCTCTAAAGAAATTAGTACATATTATAACTTCTAAATTAAAATAAAGGGGAAATATATATGTTAAGTACAAATAAATTGCGTAGCATATATTCAAAAATACAAACACAAATATTTTATATGATACCAGAAAAATGGGAAAAAATTTGCTTGTATGCTTCAATAATAGAAAGGGTAAACAATATACAAACAGGAGAAATGTTTTTTTATTACTTTCCAGCAGGACTGCTAAAGAAAAATCCTGTAAATGTGTATGAAATACCATCTAAATTCAATATAGAAGAAGATGAATATATGAAATTAGTAGACAAATTGTATAATACAATAAACGAGTTAAGAGAAGCATTTAAACTAAGCTCAAAAGAAAGAGTATGGACAAACATAACAATAACAATAGAAAATTCTAAATTTAATGTAGAATATAATTATGATGATTTACTAGGTTCAAAATATTCAAGTGAAGACAGGCATATAATATGGAAATATCAACACTTGGAAACACCATTAGAAAGACTATCTAAAAAAGATAGAAAAATGGTAGAAGAATACATAACAGAAAAACAATTCGAAAATGAAGAAACAAAAACATATACAGAAGGAATATATAAAAACAAAGTACATAACATAGTTGAATATAACGGAGAATATACTGTAGAAAGAGGAAAGACAGAAGAAAAAGATGATAAATACGAACTATATAAAGAGAAGAAAGAAAAACAAAAAGAAGAAAATAAAAAAGCTATGAAAAATCAAATACTAAATTTTTAAATTTTATAAGTATATATATATCATAAAAAGTCGAAAATTGTCTTGAAACTTTTATATATAAGTAATATAATAATAGAGCAAAGAAAAAAAGCATGTACAGCAATATACAACTAATCGAAAGGAGAAATGAAAATGATTTATTCAAAAGAAGTAGAAGAAATGTGCAAAGTAGCAAAAGGAGTTGATCACGGACCAGCACCAATACCAGAAGAAGGAAAATGGGTTAAAGCAAAAGAAATAAAAGACATTTCAGGTTTAACACATGGTATTGGATGGTGTGCACCACAACAAGGAGCTTGCAAATTAACACTTAATGTTAAAGAAGGTATAATTCAAGAAGCATTAGTAGAAACAGTAGGATGTTCAGGAATGACACACTCAGCTGCAATGGCAGGAGAAATATTAGTAGGAAAAACAATATTAGAAGCATTAAATACAGACTTGGTATGTGATGCTATAAATACAGCAATGAGAGAATTATTTTTACAAATAGTATATGGTAGAACACAATCTGCATTCTCAGAAGATGGACTTCCAATAGGAGCAGGAATGGAAGATTTAGGTAAAGGACATAGAAGCCAAGTAGGTACAATTTATTCAACACTTTCAAAAGGACCTAGATATCTAGAGCTTGCTGAAGGTTACATAGTAGAAATTGGTCTAGACAAAGATGACCAAATAATAGGTTACAAATATGTAAATATGGGAAAAATGATGGATTTTATAAAATCAGGAATAGACGCAAATGAAGCAATAGAAAAAGCTTCAGGAACATATGGAAGATTTGATGAAGCTGTTAAAAAGATAGATCCACGTGAAGAGTAAGAAAACAAATAAAAAACTTGGTCTTGCTTTTAATTTGTTTTAAGAATATAAAAATACTAAAATTAGAGGAGGAATAAAAATGGCATTATTTGAA
>CAKPGD010000025.1 GCA_934154515.1 uncultured Clostridia bacterium | reverse complement strand
ATCAAACGGGAATAAAAGATTACACATATGTAGTAGCTACAGGAGACACAATAGTAAAAGAAATAAAAAATCAAACAGCAACAAGTTGTAGAATGACTGGTTTAGAGTCTGAAACAGAGTATGTGGTATATATGTTAGCATATGATAATGCAGGAAATGTAAGAAAGAGTAATGAAGAAATAGTTACAACACCAAAGGCACCAATTAATATATATGTAAAATTATATACAGATGGGACATTGGCATTTTCAAGTACGAATATAATATTAAGTAATAAAAAAATAGAAAAGAATTTTGGAGATGTTGGAGAGAAGAAATGGTTCGATTGGACAAGTAACCAATATAGAGAAAAAGTAAAAATTGTAAATTTTGTAGATAAAATTCATCCTATTAGCTGTGATCTATGGTTCTATGGACAAAAAAATTTGACAAATATTCAAAATATTTCAAATTTTGATACGTCAAAAATAACAAATATGGATAGTTTATTTTTTGAGTGTGAAAAGTTAGATGTTATAGATTTAAGTCATTTTAATACAGCTAATGTTACAAATATGAACAGAATGTTTTATGGATGTAAAAGTCTAAAAAGTTTGAACTTAAGTAGTTTTAATACAACTAATGTTACGCAAATGGATGGAATGTTCCAAAATTGCGAGAACTTAACAAAATTAGATTTAAGTCATTTCAATACAGTTAATGTTACACGAATGCAAAATATGTTTTATAATTGTTTTTCATTACCAGAGTTAAAACTAAGTAATTTTGAAACGAGAAACTTGCAATTATTTGTAAGGATGTTTAGTGGTTGCAGCAACTTAACTACTTTAGATTTAACTAGTTTTACAACATTAGAGACAATGCAAACTGATGGTTTGTTTCAAGATTGTTCTAAATTAAGTAATATAAAAGTGAGTGATAAGTGGAAAATTATATGGTATGCTTCAACTACGTTTAAAAACTGTGCAGTTAAAACTGTAACATTTGAGTAGGATATAATTATTAAGTCAGAAAGTAGAGAGAAAATTGATGGATATACATTTAGACGAGGAGGTTATATATATAGTGGTCCTTTCAGTTGGAAAAATTACATTTATTCGTGATAATGGGAATAAACGTTTATATTTATGGTCTTCGTGCTGTACTTGTAAATATTTAAAAATTTATATATAACAGATAATTAAAAGCTAATAAAAGATCTAATAAAACCAGTAAAAATATTTAAGTAAAACTGAAAATAAACCACCACCTCAATGTAATTTTAACTTACATTTGGGTGGTGGTTATACTATGCAAAAATAACTATATCATTTTCTGATAATTGATAAAAATATCAAAATAACATGTAGACATAATTTTTATATAATATATAATAAAAATCAATATAATTGCTTGTTTTTAATGGTAATTACGTGCTATAATATAGTAGAATATTGTTTAATTTTATAAAAATTTAAAACATATTAAAATGCTAGGAGGCAATCAAATGAAAAATACCTGGAAAATATTAAAAAGTATAATATCTTTAATAATTATAGTAGCACTTTTAGTTGTTTTATATAAAGTATATACTAAAAACAATTTTAATGATTACATAAGAGCAGAATATCATAGTGGATATTCAAATTTTGAAAGAGATACTGAAGTAAAGTATGATAAAACTAATAGTTACAAAATAGAAAATACAGATTTTAATGATGCGATGTTTTTTAAAACAATAAGTGTAAATCCAAATACTTCATATAGAGTTAGCTGTATGGTTAAGACAGAAAATGTTGTAAATGAAAATGGAGATACTGATGCAGGTGCACATATAAGTATAAGCGGGTCAACAGAAAAGTCTGATGATGTTGTAGGTACTTCAGACTGGAAGAAAATAGAGCTTATTTTTAATTCTAAAAATAGAGAAGAAATAGATATAGGATTTAGGCTTGGTGGAAATTATGATAATTCTAAAGGAACGGCCTGGTTCTCAAATATGAAGATAGAGTCAGGAATAGCAGATACTTCAAATAATTGGAAAGTTTTATGTTTGTTATTTGACGAAACAAAAGTAACCTTAGATGTGAATGGTTCTTATAAGAACTTTGATTTGAATTTAAATAGTGGTGATATATATGATATGAGATTATGTATCAATCGCTTTAAAAATTCAATGAAAGAGTTGTCAAAAGGAAAAATAGAAATATCATATGACATAGTAGAGGTAAATGAGCCTATAACTTCAATGTCTTATGATGATGAAAATGGATATTACGTTTCACCATATGACGTAAGAAATGTAATAGATAAGTACATTTCAGAGGGAAACTATGATCATATTTTTGTAGCTTTTAGAACAGGAGATATTAATGCAAAAAATGAAATTCCAGTAAATGATTGGATAGGCCTTGGAGGTATGGAATATAGAAATATAGGATTTTCAAATATAAGACTTCCAAATAGTGATTCAAACTATATTTATAAATATGATGAAAGGATAAACGTATTTCCAGAAGAAGTGTATATACATGAATTTTTACATACACTAGAGCGAAATGCAGAAGAATATGGATATGAAAGACCAGAACTTCATTCTAACGAAAAATATGGATATGCTAATGAAAGTAAAATTGGACTAAAACGATGGTATACAGACTATATGAATAAAGAAATAAAAACATCAAAAGGAAATATAGGCCTTCCGGCAGAAATTTTTACTAAAAAGCCAGCAAAAACTAGTGATTTTGAATATTCAAGAGAACTTGGTTATCTAGAAGAACCACAAAACATAATTGAAGAACTAAATGGAATGTTTAAGAAAATTATAAATTTATTTACGGTAGTAAAAGTAAATACAGAAAAGACACAACAAACATAAATACAAAAAAATAGAAACAATAAAAACAATAAAAACAATAAAAAAAGTAAAATACATAGCAATAGTAGTAAAAAGAATAATAAATGTAGTAATAGTAAGGAGAACAAAATTGAAAGTATCAGATTTTAATTATAATTTACCAGAAGAATTAATAGCACAAGTACCATTAGAAAAAAGAGATGAATCTAGATTAATGGTACTTAATAGAGAAAAACAAACGATAGAACACAAAGTATTTAAAGACATTATAGATTATTTAGAACCAGGAGACTGTTTAGTTAGAAATAATACAAAAGTAATACCAGCAAGAATTTACGGAAAAAAAGAAACAGGAGCAAATGTTGAGTTCTTATTATTAAATAACATAGAAGGAGATATTTGGGAGAGTATAGTAAGACCAGGTAATAAGCTTCATGTAGGAACAAAGGTAATATTTGGAGATGGACTTTTAGAAGCAGAAATATTGGATATAATGCCAGGAGGAACGAGAAAAGTAGAGTTTCATTATAAAGGAATATTTAATGAAATATTAGATAAAATAGGACTTATGCCACTTCCACCATATATTCACGAAGAACTAAAGGAAAATGATAGATATCAAACTGTTTATGCAAAATATGAAGGTTCAGCTGCAGCACCAACGGCAGGACTACATTTTACACCAGAATTACTAAAGAAAATAGAAGAAAAAGGTGTAGACATAGCAAATGTAACATTACATGTTGGAATTGGTACATTTAGACCTGTAAAAGAAGATGAAGTAGAAAAACATGAAATGCACTCAGAACATTATTATATCAAGCAAGAAGATGTAAATAAAATAAATAATGCAAAGAAAAATGGGCATAGAATAATAGCAGTAGGAACAACATCTTGTAGAGTATTAGAAACAGTAGCAAATGAAAATGGAATGATGAAGCAAACAGAAGGAGATACACAAATATTCATATATCCAGGATATAAATTTAAATGTATAGATGGATTAATAACAAATTTTCATTTACCACAATCTACTCTTTTAATGCTTGTCTCAGCACTTGCAGGAAAAGAATATATAATGAAAGCATACAATGAAGCAGTAAAAGAAAAATATCGTTTCTTTAGCTTTGGAGATGCAATGTTTATAAAATAAAAAAAGAAAGGAGAATAAAAATGACAGAACCAGCAGTAACATACGAATTATTACACGTTTGTAAACAAACAGGAGCAAGAAGAGGAGTAATACATACACCACATGGAGATATACAAACTCCAATATTTATGCCTGTAGGAACACAAGCTACTGTAAAATCATTGACACCAGAAGAATTAAAAGAAGAAGTAGAAGCACAAATAATACTTTCAAATACATATCATTTATATTTAAGACCAGGTCATAACATAGTAAAAGAAGCAGGTGGTCTTCATAATTTTATGAAATGGGACAGACCTATTTTAACAGATTGTGGAGGTTTCCAAGTATTTAGTTTAAGCGATTTACGTACTATTTCAGAAGATGGTGTTGAATTTAAATCTCATTTAGATGGAAGTAAGCATATGTTTACACCAGAAAAAGTAATGGAAATAGAAGAAGCACTAGGAGCAGATATTATAATGTCTTTTGATGAATGTTGTCCATATCCATCTACATATGAATATGCAAAGAATTCTATGGAAAGAACTACAAGATGGGCAAAACGTTGTAAAGAAGCACATACTACAACAGATAAACAAGCATTATTCGGAATTATTCAAGGTGGATTTTATAAAGATTTAAGAGAACAAAGTGCAAAAGATTTAATAGAACTAGATTTTCCAGGATATGCAATAGGTGGAATAAGTGTAGGAGAGCCAAAAGAAGAATTCTTAGATATACTAAGATATACAACACCACTTATGCCAGAAAACAAGCCAAGATATTTAATGGGAGTTGGAACACCAGATTACTTAATAGAAGCTGCAAAAGCAGGAATAGATATGTGTGACTGTGTTCTACCAACAAGAATTGCAAGAAACGGAACAGCAATGACTTCACATGGAAAAGTAGTTGTAAGAAATGCAACATATGAAAGAGACTGGAACCCTCTTGACGATGAATGTGATTGTTATACTTGTAGAAATTATACAAGAGCATATATAAGACATTTAATAAAGGCCAATGAAATATTAGGTGTAAGATTACTTTCAATACATAATTTAAGATTCTTGACTAAATTAATGGAAAGAGTTAGAATAGAAATAGAAAATGATAATTTAGGAACATTTGCAGAAGAATTTTATAAAAAATATTATGGTGAAAAACAAGATTAATAACTTAAGAAGAAAGGATATAAAAAATATGAATATAATTGGTACTGATATGGCAGCAAAGGAAAAAAAGACTAAAAAAATAATGAAAATAATTATAATATTAATAGTTGTTTTGTTATTAATAAGTGTAGCACTATTCGGTGTAATATATTATTTACAGGGAAAACAATTTAAATTTAGTATAGATGGAAAAACAATAGGAAGTTCAGCTTATGCAAGTGATTTATTTGTATTTGAAGGAAACGAAGTTTATGTATCAATAAAAGATATTTCAACATTGGTAAACTACAATTATTTTAATGGAGGTTATAAAGAATATACAGAAAGTGAAGAAAGATGTTATTTAGAGTCAGCTAATGAAATAGTAACATTTGAAAATGAATCAGACATTATATATAAAACACCAGAAAATGAAATTGATTATACATATTATAAGATAAATGCACCAATAAAAAGAATGAATGATAAATTATATATAACAATGGAAGGTTTATGTAATGCATGTAATCTTCAAATGTCATATAATAAAAAGAGTAACAAAATTGTAGTATATACATTGCAATATTTAACAAACTATTACATGAAAAAGTACACAAATGCTGCAATAGCCGATAATTTTAATAATCAAAAAGCATTATTATATGGATTATTAGTAGTGCAAAATGTACCAAATACAAGTAAGGCAAATACTAATAATATTAGGTATGGAATAAATAACCTAAATAATGAAGAAATAGTTGGAATGAAATATACACAAGTGGACTTTATAGAAGGAACAGAAGAATTTATAGTAACAACAGAAGAAAAGAAAGTTGGAATTATAACATCAGAAGGAATAACAAAAGTAAGTCCACAATATGAAAGTTTAAAACAAATAGATAAAGATTTAAATTTATATTTAGCAAAACTAAACGGAAAATATGGAGTTGTAGAGAAAAACGGAAAAATTCTTATATATATGGAATATGACCAAATAGGAATAGACCCAACACAATATCAAACAAATAATATAAAAAATAAATACATATTATTTGATAATGCAATACCTGTAAAAAGAGATGGAGTATGGGGAATGTTTGATGTAAAAGGTAATATAATTTTACCAATAGAATATGTAGGACTTGGATGTATATCAAGAAATAGCGTTCCAGGAAGAACAACAAATAATATTCTTACAATACCAGAAATAAAAGGTATAGTTATAAGCAAACCATATGAAATAGACAAAAAAAAATATGTATATTATGGAATTATAGATGAACAAGGAAATGAACTTGTTCCACCATATCTAGAAACAGTATATTCAATAATAGAAAACGGAAAAGAAACATACACTATGATAAACAATGGAAATAGTATAAACGTAATAGATTACGTACAAAAACAATAAAATAAGTAATAAAAAACGAGAAGAAAATAAAAAAATTGCAAAAACAATTTAAATAATCTTCTCGTTTTTGTATTAAAGTACAAACATATTCTAATACAATGTATAAAGTACAAAAAGAAAGGATATGTTATAAAATGAAAGTAATAAAGATAAAAAAGAAAAGTATTTTTAAATTTAGTGCAGTTTTATTGTTTATTATAGTTGTGTCTACTCTAACAACAACATTTGGAATGCAACACTATTATACAGTAGACTTTTCAACAGGAATTGTTACAGCATCAACATTAAATGTTAGAAGTGGGCCTGGAACTAATTATCCTGTAGTAGCAAAAGTAAATAAAAATGAATACATACGTGTATTTGCAGGAGTAGGAAATTGGTATATAGTTCAAGTAGAAGGAGATTATGTAGGAGCAGTAAGCAAACAATATGTAAAGGCAGTTTATCCAAATAATGGAGGCGGTTCAACAGGTTCAACGGGGAATACAGGAAGTGGTAATACAACAAATACCTCAAATTTAACAGCAGATGAGCTAGAAGTATTTAATTTAATAAATAAACAAAGAACTAATAATGGACTTGCATTATTAAAAATAGATAGTGAAGTTCAAAATGTAGCAAGAATAAAAGCAAAAGATATGGTTGATAATAACTATTTTTCACATACATCACCAACATATGGGTCACCATTTGATATGTTATCTAGTTTTAAAGTAAGCTATAGAACAGCAGGAGAAAATATAGCAGGAAACTCAAGTAACTCTGCTGCAGTAACAGCATGGATGAATTCTTCTGGGCATAAGGCAAACATATTAAATAGTAGTTTCAATTATACAGGAATAGGAGTAGTAAAGGGCTCGAAATATGGCAAAATTTATGTTCAAATGTTTATAGGTAAATAAAATTAATGTAAATAAAATTAATGAGAGTAAAATTAATGTAAATAAAATGCTTTTATGTGAAAAAATTGTGAATATTCTAGTAAAAATGTAATTGTTGTGATAATATATAAAAAAAACGAAAGGGAAAGAAATGTCATATATAGAATTTAAAAATGTAAATAAAGAATACAAAATGGGGGAAATAACAATAAAAGCATTAGATAATACAAGTTTTAGCATAGAAAAGGGAGAGCTTGTTGTAATTGTTGGACCTTCAGGAGCTGGAAAAACTACAACTTTGAATATACTTGGAGGAATGGATAGTGTAACATCAGGAAAAGTAATAGTTGATGGAAAAGAAGTAAGTAAATTTAAGAATAAAGAATTAATTAAATATAGAAGAGAAGATATTGGATTTGTATTTCAATTCTATAATTTAGTACAAAATCTTACAGCAATAGAAAATGTAGAACTTGCAACACAGATATGTAAAGATTCCTTAAATCCAAAAAAAATAATGAAGAAAGTAGGACTAGAAGATAGAACAAAAAACTTTCCATCACAGTTGTCTGGAGGGGAACAACAAAGAGTAGCAATAGCAAGAGCAATAGCAAAAAATCCAAAATTACTTTTATGTGATGAACCAACAGGTGCACTTGATTATAAAACGGGAAAGCAAATTTTAAAATTGTTACAAGACACGTGTAGAAAAGAAAATATGACAGTAATAATAATTACTCATAATAGTGCAATTGCACCAATGGCAGATAAAGTAATACACTTTAAAAATGGTAAAGCAAGTGATATTGTAATAAACGAAAATCCAGTTTCAATAGAAGAAATAGAATGGTAGTTATAAATAGGGGTAAACATGAAAAAAGCATTATTTAAAGATAGTATTAAAGAAATAAAAAACACATACAAAAGATTTTTGTCCATACTTTTAATGGCATTTTTAGGTGTGGGCTTTTTTTGCCGGAATAAGGGCAGTAGCTCCAGATATGAGAGATACAATAAATTTATATTATAAAGATAAAAATGTATATGACATAAAAATTTTATCTACATTAGGACTCACAAATGAAGATATTGAAGCTCTAGAAAAAATAGAAGGTGTAGAAAAAGTATATGGAGAATATAGCCAAGATGTATTACTAAATTTCGAAGATTCAGAGGTTGTAGCTAAAGTAATTTCACTAGATACAGTAAATGAAGTTACACTTGTAGAAGGAAGAATTCCAGAAAAAAATAATGAATGTCTAGTAGAAAAATCATTTTGTACATTTAAAGGCAAAAAAATAGGAGATACATTAAAAATAGAAACAAGTGATGAGGATAATATAATTAATGAAGAAGAAGTAACTATTGTAGGAACTGTAAGCAGTCCACTTTATATAACAAGAGAAAGAGATTCTTCAAAATTAGGGGCAGGAAAAGTAGAATATAACATATTTATGCCAAAAGAAAGCTTTGATTCAAAAATATATACTGAAATATATGTAACACTAAAAAACACAGAAACAATGCATACTAATTCAGATGAATATAAAGAATATGTGCAAATAGTAACTAACAAAATAGAAGAAATAAAAGAAGAAAGAGAGCAAGTAAGATACAATGAAATAATAGATGAGGCAAATGAAAAATTAGAAGAAGCAGAACAAAAACTAAATGACGAAAGACAAAATGCACAAGAAAAAATAGAAAATGCAGAAAAAGAATTACAAGAAGGAAAAGATAAAATAAAAACAGCTACTGAAACTCTAAATAAAAGTAAGAAACAATCAGAAGAAGAGTTTGAAAAATATGAAGAAAAAATAAAAAATGCTAAAGAAACGATAGAACAAAACGAAAATGAATTTACAGAAAAGGAAAAACAAGCAAACAACAAAATACAAGAATTAAGTCAAAATAAAGAACAATTACAAGCTGGACTTAATACATTAACATCAACAATTTCTAATTTACAAGCACAATATAATGAAATATTAAAGAAACTAGAAGATGAAAATTTAACACAAGCAGAGAAAACAATATTAGAAAAAAATAAAGAACAATTAGAAAATAATTTAAAAACCTTAGAAACTCAAAGGTCAGAAATACAAACTAATATAGAAACAATAGAAGGCACAATAATCACAATTGAAAATAGTATAAAACTAGGAAAACAAGAACTTGTAGATTATAAAAATGAAATAGAAGAGCAAGAAAAGCAACTTGTACAAACAAAAAATGAAACAGCAAGTAAATTTGAAAAAGCTCAAAAAGAAATAAATGATAATAACAAAACATTAGCAGAATCTGAAAGCAAATTAGAAGATGCCAAAAAAGAATATAATACAAAAACAGCAGAAGCAGAAGCCGAACTTATAAATGTAAGAGACGAAATATCAAAAATAGAAAAGGCTAAATGGTATGTATTAGATAGAGAGTCAAATATAGGTTATAACAGTCTAATACAAGATGCACAAAGCATGGAAAACTTAGGAAAAGTATTTCCAATAGTATTTTTCGTAATAGCAACTTTAATTTCATTAACATCTATGACAAGAATGGTAGAAGAACAAAGAGTTCAAATAGGAACACTAAAAGCCTTAGGATATAATAAAATACAAATAGCAAGTAAATACTTAATTTATTCAAGTCTAGCATGTTTAGTAGGCGGAATTATAGGAATGTGTATAGGCTTTAAATTATTACCAGATATAGTCTGGATGATGTATAGTATGATGTACACAATGCCAAATATAGTAATTAGCTTTAACTGGTATTATGCAATATTAGGGCTTGGGCTTGCGTTTATTTGCATAGTAGGAGCTACATTCTTAACAACAGTAAGTTCATTAAGAAGTACTCCAGCAGAACTTATGAGACCAAAAGCTCCAAAGCCAGGAAAAAGAATACTATTAGAAAAAATACCATTTATTTGGAACAAACTAAACTTCTCACAAAAAGTAACAATTCGTAATATTTTCAGATATAAAAAGAGAGTTCTAATGACAATTATAGGTATAGCAGGTTCAACAGCTTTAATATTAACAGGCTTTGGAGTTAAAGACTCAGTAACAGCAATAATGCCAAATCAATTTGAAAAAATATTCAACTATGATATCCAAATTAGCTTAAAAAGTGATTTAAAAGAGGAAGAATTAAATAACTTTGTAAGCTACTTATAAGAAAAAGAAAAAATTAATAATGTATTAGAAGCATATGCTACAACAGCAACTCTGGTAAATGGAAAAAATGAAGAAAATGTACAAGTAATAGTTCCAAAAGACGAAAAAATAAAAGATATTATAAAAATAAAAGATATAAAAACAAAAGAAGAAATAGAGATTTCAAAAGAAAAAATAGCTATAACAGATAAAGTAGCACAACTTTTAAATTTGAAAAAAGGAGATACAGTAACTTTTAGGGATACTAATAACAAAGAAATACAGCTTGAAATAGCAGATGTAGTAGAAAACTATGTATATCATTATGTATATATGTCAAAAGAATTATACGAAAAAATATATGAAAAATATGAAACAAATTTAATATATTTGCAAAGTAATGCAAACGAAGAAGAACAAAAGAATCTTTCAAAAGAACTACTAGAAAGAAATGAAGTAAATTCAGTAACACAAATATCTTCAATGATAAGCATGATAGACGATATGATGAGTTGCCTAAATTATGTTGTAGTAATATTAATTGTGTCAGCCGGGATTCTGGCATTTGTGGTATTGTATAATTTAGCAAATGTAAATATAAGCGAAAGAATTCGAGAACTAGCAACAATAAAAGTACTAGGATTTTACGATAACGAAGTATATAAATATGTGGCAAGAGAAACAATTATATTAACAATAATAGGAATTATACTAGGATTAATAGGTGGTTATTGCTTAAATTATTTTATAATGGGAACATGTGAAATAAATATTTTAAGGTTTACAAAAGATATTCATTTTATAAGCTATGTGTATTCAGTACTTCTTACAGTATTATTTACTTTAATAGTAAACGTAGTAACATATTTTGCTTTAAAGAAAATAGACATGATAGAAAGTTTGAAAAGTATAGAGTAAAAATGATAGGAAAAATAAAAAAATAGAATAATAGTAATAAGAAAATTAAAAAAGTATAGAATAAATATAATAAAGAACAGCTTCAATTTGAAGCTGCTCTTTGCTGATTACGAGTTAATGAATAGTTTCTAATAGCTACTTTTTTCAAGGTTTTTTTGGTATTTAAAAATTTTCTTTGGAGTTGTGGAATTTGTGGATCTGTTTTTACCGGATAAAAAGCACATTGACCAAGATATCTAAGCTCTCGTTCAATAGATGTCTTTGAAAGTCCAAACTCATCTGCAGCTTCTGTGGTTGAATGTCCATCTCCCTCCAAAATAAAATCTGCTATGTCAATAGCCCGTCCTAAACGTAAAACCTTACTCATAAAAAAGCCTCCTATGTATTTTATAAATATATTGTAACACAACTTTTACATAAATGCAAATATAAAAACAAAATATTTTACGTAAGTCTTTATTTTCTAAAAGTCTTGTGATAGAATAAAAAAGTAAGGCAAAGGAGAAGAAAGATGCAAGAATTTGATTGGGAAAACAATGTAGAAAATAAAGAAGAAAAACTAAGAGTAGCAGCAAGAGTGGTAAAAAGGGTAAAAGATGGTGATGTTATAGGATTCGGTTCAGGAAGTACTTCATATATAGCGGCAAAAGAAATAGCAAAAAGAGTAAAAGAAGAAGGATTACATATAAAGGCAATTCCAACTTCAAAAATAATAGAAAACTTGTGCAATGAACTAGGAATACAAACAGTAAGTCTAGAACAAGCAAAACCTAACTGGTGTTTTGATGGTGCAGATGAAGTAGATCCTCATAATTGGTTAATAAAAGGGATGGGTGCAGCATTATATAGAGAAAAATTAAATATAAAAGCCTCAAACGAAAATTATATATTAGTAGATAAATCTAAATTTGTAAAAAGATTAGGAGAAAAACATCCTGTACCAATAGAATGTAATAAAGAAAAAATAGATACAATAATAGAAAAAGTAGTAGAACTTGGAGCTAAAAATGTAGAAGTAAAAAAATCAAATGTAGGGGAAGGTCCTCTTATAACAGATAATGGAAATATATTATTATATGCTTGGTTTGAAAAAATAGAAGTGGATTTAGAAGAAAAGCTAGCACAAATAGATGGTGTTCTAGAAAGTGGACTATTTATAGGATATGATATAATAATTGTAAATTAAATGAATTAATCTTCTAAAATACGCATAAAATAAAGTAGCGTATATTAGGAGGTTTTTTTATGTTTATAGTTTTTAATAAAGGAAAGATAAGTGCATATACAATCTTACTTAGCACTGTTTTAATATTATTTGGAATTGCATTTTCAATGACAAACAAAAATGTAATAGAAACATCAGCTGCAACAAAAGAAATACCAATTTATAATGTAGCAACAGAAGAAAAGAAAATAGCATTTACAATGAATTGTGCGTGGGAAGCAAATGATATAGATAGCATATTAGAAACTCTTTCGAAACATAATACTAAAATAACATTTTTTATGGTAGGAGATTTTGTTAATAAATATCCAGAAGCAGTAAAAAAGATTTCAGATGCAGGACATGAAATACGGAAATCATTCAGACACACACCCACATGTAAATACACTAAATTTGGAAAAAAATAGAGAACAAATAGAAAATTGTAGTAAAAAAATAGAAAAAATAACAGGTAAAAAAACAACACTTTATAGAGGTCCATATGGAGAATATAATGATACAGTAATAAATGCTGCAAAATCTATGAATCATACAACAATTCAATGGAACCTAGATACATTAGATTATTCAGGTCTTACCGGAGAAGAAATGTGGAAACGTCTAGAAAATAAATTATCTTGTGGAAGTATAATATTAAGTCATAATGGAACAAAACATACAGCAGATAGTTTGGATATGCTACTTACAAAAATAGAAAGTAAAGGCTACCAAGTTGTCACAATTTCAGAGTTAATATATAAAGAAAACGCCTATGTAGATGTTAATGGAGTACAAAGAACAAAAAGATAAATAAATTTAACTTTTTATGTAGACAAAAATAAAAAAAAGTAGTATAATAGATTTTGTAAGGAAAAAAATTCTAAAAAAGGAACAATATGAATAAAATAACAAAGAGAAACAAAAGTAAGAGGAGGAAATTAAATTGGATACAAACTATTCAGAAAACAATCAACTAGTATTAGTTGGAAAAGTAACAAGTGATAAAAGATTTAGTCACGAAATTTATGGGGAAAAATTTTATATATTTGATTTAAGCGTACCACGTTTAAGCGGAAATGCAGATATAATCCCAATTACAATATCAGAAAGATTATTACTAACAGAAAGCCTTGAAATAGGAAAAAACATAATTATAGAAGGACAATTTAGATCATATAATAGTTATGAAAATGAAAGAAACAGATTAATTCTTACAGTATTTGCAAAAGAAATAAAATTTGCAGAAAATCAAGAAGAAGAGTTCAAACCAAGTAAAGAAAATATATCAAATGAAGTTACTTTAACAGGTTACATTTGTAAGAAACCTATTTACAGAAAAACACCATTTGGTAGAGAAATAGCAGATTTATTACTTGCAGTAAACAGAGCATATAATAAATCAGATTATATTCCATGTATAGCATGGGGAAGAACAGCAAGATTCTGTGAAAATGTACCAGTAGGAACAGAAGTAAGAGTAGTAGGAAGAGTTCAATCAAGACAATATGAGAAAAAATATGAAGATGGAACATCTGAAGTAAAAATAGCTTATGAAGTTTCAATAGCAAGTTTAGAAGTTATAGATCAAGCTGGAAATACACAAACAGAAGAAGCATTAGAAGAAGATAAAGAGGCTATATAGTAATTTAATATAGATTATAAAAGGTTCATATGCTAACATAAGTTGGTATGTGAACTTTATTATATTAAATGAAAGTTGTATGATTAAAAGTAGTTAAAAAAATAATAAAATAATAAAAAAATAGAAATAAAAAAATAGAAAATAAAAAATACTTGAAAAAGAAGGTTTTATATAGTAAAATTGAAACAATGTTTAAAAATAGAAAAACAGTTTAAAATATAAAAAAAGATTAAAATAGCAAATAAGAGAGAGGAAAGAAAATGTTAGAAGTAATAAAAGATACACTAATAGATGGTGTAAAACTATTGCCATTTCTATTTATTGCATATTTAATAATGGAATATTTAGAACATAAAACTGGTAAAAAAACTAAAAATATAATAAAAAAATCTGGAAAACTAGGACCATTATGGGGAGGAATCTTAGGAATATTTCCACAATGTGGATTTTCAGCAGCGGCAGCAAATTTATATACAGGAAAGATAATAACTTTAGGAACACTAATAGCTGTATTCTTATCAACCTCAGATGAAATGCTTCCTATATTAATTTCTGAAAATACACCAATAGCCATAATCTTACAAATACTTGGTATTAAACTATTAATAGGAATAATAGCTGGTTTTATAATAGATTTTGTAGAAAGAACAATAAAAAATAGAAAATCAAATAAGAATAATGAAAAAGTAGAAAAAAATAAAAATGATGTAGAAACAGAGATAAAAGAAGAAATTGGACATGTTTGTGAACATGAACATTGCCACTGTGAAAAAGAAGGAATTTTAAAATCTTCAATAAAACATACATTAAGTATATTTGCTTTTATAGTAATAATAACATTTATATTAAATACGGTAATATATTTTATAGGAGAAGAAAAATTATCTAATTTAGTATTAAATATGCCAGTTATAGGACCTATGATATCAGGGTTAATAGGATTAATTCCAAATTGCGCGGGCTCAGTAATATTAACACAGCTTTATTTACAAAAAGTAATTAGTATGGGCTCAATTATATCAGGGTTGTTAGTAGGTTCGGGTATAGGAATATTAATACTATTTAGAGTAAACAAAAATATAAAAGAAAATTTAAAAATATTAGGAATTTTATATGCAATAGGAGTGATTTCAGGAATAATAATAGACTTTGTATGCACTCTAGTATAGACAAAATAAGCAAAATATGATATACTTATTAACATAAGACTATATAAAAACAAAAAGACGGAGGAACAAGAAATGTACAGCATAACAGAAGGAGATTTTGTAATTCGGAGTATGAAGGTATCAGATGTGTCTGCATATGTATCTCAGTTTGCATATGATACTCAACAAAGAAAAATGCAAATCAAGGAAATCAAACAAGTAATTAAAGAAAAAGCTGATGATGATCCTAGATTGTATTTTGTTATCTTAAAAAGAGGGCGAGTAATAGGAGGGATAACAGCTCTTCCTATGGAAAACAACATATGCAATTACAAGATATTTGTAGAAGTTCCAAACTGTTACGAAGTAGAGAACATCAAAGTTATAGAAGACCTCTTTGTAAAATTTGCAAGAGAAGAGTACTTCTTTGATGATATATGCTTCTATAAACCTGTTTGGGGTTTTGGCTGGGTACCAAGTGGAAAGACTATTCCGATAGCTGTAAGTTCTAGATGGAAACAAAGTGCAAGTTAAAAAAGCAACATATCAATTGGATACTTCCAATTGATATGTTGTTTTTTTAATTTATTTCTAAAATTCTTTTTGCTCTTATTACATCGGCATTGTTTGCGGTTCTAACATTTTCTAAAGGGTAAATTTCTCCTAATTGTTCCCATTTAAATTTGCCTAAATCATGATATGGAAGAATTTCCACTTTTTCTACAGATTTTAAAGTAGAAATGAATTCTCTTAATTTAATCAAATCTTGCTCGTCATCAGTATAACCGGGAACTAAGACTTGTCTAATCCACATAGGCTTATTAATACTACTTAAGTATCTAGCAAATTCTAATTCTTTTTTGTTAGAAACGCCAGTCAAATTAATAGCTTTTTCATCATTTATACATTTTATATCTAACAAAAATAAATCTGTTAAATCAATTAGTTCTTTGATTTCATCTGTTAAAACCACACTTCCAGCTGTATCTATACAAGTATGAATATTATATTTTTTTAATTCAGTAAAAAGTTCAATTAAAAATTTAGCTTGAAGCAAAGGTTCCCCTCCACTTATAGTAACACCACCATTAGGCATAATATAATTCTTATATCTTAAAATTTTTTCTACGATTTCTTGCACAGAATAAGTAGTGCCACCATGAATATTCCAAGTATCTCTGTTTTGACAATACTTACACTGCAAACTACAACCTTGCATAAAGACTACGAATCGAACCCCAGGACCGTCGACTGCTCCTAAGCTCTCAAATGAGTGAATTCT
>CAKPGD010000024.1 GCA_934154515.1 uncultured Clostridia bacterium | reverse complement strand
TCAATAGCTTCCTCCACTGTTATGCCTTTTTCCCATTTTTCTTTTTCCGTTTGTTTAAAGTAGTTATATTCTCTACTTTCTAACTCTATTGTTTCATTTAAATATGGTTGCACCTCAATAGTAACAGATACAGTATTAACATCATCTAGCTTAACAGTAACTTTAGAATTCTCTAATCTTATAAAATTATCTATTCTATCTTCTCTTATTTCTATGTTGGCTCTAATATTGGGAGCTATTAAAAAATTTTCTTGCCTTGCCTCATACATTTCTTCCAATGTAGGACAAGTTATAGTTGCACCTAACTCTTCAAGGAATCCTTCATATTTTTTTTCAGCCGTTTCATATGTTTTATTATAATAATCTCTGGCATATTTTACTATTTTATCTTCCTTCAGAATCTGCTCTAACATATCTTTATAGAACAAGTTCCTTGTAAAACTAAATATTTTCCCAGATATAGATATATTATAATTAACTTTAGGTAAACTTATGTGATTTTCTTTCATCAGAATAACACCTTTCTTTGATCTATATAATTCAATATCAAATGCTACTCTTTCCTCTATATGTATGCTTCTTTCTCTTTCATCTTTTAAGTCATACTCATGCATCACACAGTTTGCATGGTTCCGGTAAAATTCTTCGTTTTCCTTTGTAAATCCTTGTGGCACTTCAAGTACAGGATAATATACTTTTATATCTTTCCTTTCTTTTCCTAATCGTTCTTTATAATTTGCTTCAACAATTTGCATATTGTACGAAAGTGCTAAAAGATTCCTTTCCAACTCAGCCATTAATTCTTTTTTTGCTTCTTCTGCTCTCTTAATAAGTTCTTCTGTTTCTTTTGCCTTTTTAAATAAATCCATATACTTTTCCTCCTGCAATTTGCTTTTTTAGAAATTTTTAAATTGGTTCATTGACCTTTACGTTTACTATTATATTATAAATTACCATAAAATGCAATAAAAAATTTAAATATGTTGTATTTCTATAGCCTTGTTATTCTATTTGCTAATTCTTCCGTGATTCCTTTTACCTTCATAAGCTCATCCATATCCGCTTCTTTTATCTTTTCTACGCTTCCAAAATGTTGTAAAAGTGCCTTTTTCTTAGCAGGTCCAATACCTTCTATTTCATCTAACTCTGATTTTGTAATCTCCTTATCTCTTAATTTTTTGTGGTATCCTATTGCAGTATCATGTACTGTATCTTGGAATAAAGTTATTAAATTCATTAGCTTTTCTGAAAGTTTTACTTCTTTTCTATTTTCATCTATTAATGCTCTAGTTTGGTGCTTATCATTTTTTACCATTCCAAATACTGAAATTCCTAATCCTTTTTCCACTTTTCCTTCGTATTCTGTTGAAACCACATCTATCGCTTCTTTTATTGCTCTTATTTGTGTTATTCCTCCATCTGCAAAAATAACATTAGGTAGCTTTCCAAATGCTCCATTTTCTTCTTTTATAGAACGTCTTAACCTTCTTGAAACTACCTCTTTCATACATGCCACATCATCTTGACCATTTATCGTTTTTATTTTAAATAGTCTTGAAAGATTTTTCTTAATAACACCATCTTTCATAACACACATTGCTGCTACCATATTAGTTCCAGATAAATTTGATATATCAAAGCACTCTATTTTTCTTGGCATTTTATCTAGTTTCAATGTATCTCTAAGTTCTGTTAATACATCATATTTATCTTTTGCTCTGTTGTCTAACGTGATTTTTGCATTGTTTTCTGCCATTTCAACTAATCTTAATTTTTCTCCTCTTTGCGGAGTTTTAAATTCTACTTTTCTTCCCGCTTCTTTAGAAAGCCATTCTTCTAATATTTCTTTTTCTTCTATTTCTTCCCTCATCATTATTTTGTTTGGAAGTATTTCTCTTCCTATATAATATTGTTTAACAAAATCTGAAAGTATTTGTGCATCTTCTTCATCAGATATATCTTTAAAAAAGTAGTGTTCTCTACCTATCATTTTACTACTTCTAACAAAAAATATTTCTACGCAAACTTCTACTTCATTCTTAGAAATTCCTATAACATCTATATCATTTTCTGTTATGTTTGAAACCTTTTGTTTCGCTGAAATTCTTTCTATCGCCATTTTTTTATCTCTTAAATATGCAGCTTTTTCGAATTCCATATTTTTAGAAGCTTCTAACATTTCATTTTCTAGTTGTTTTTCTAATTTTTCCGTTTTTCCATCTAAAATTGAAATTACCTCATCTATCTGCTTTCTATACTCTTCTTTTGAAATATACCCCATACATGGTGCACTACATTTTTTTATATGGTAATTTAAACAAGCTCTATCCTTATATTTAAAACTTTTACAATGACGAAGCTTAAATTTTTCTTTTATAAAATCTACCATTTCTTTTGCTGCTCCTGCATTAGCATATGGTCCGAAATATTTTGCTCCATCATTTAAAATTCTTCTTGTTATATATACATCTGGATAATCATCTTTTACATTTATTTTTATATATGGGTATGTTTTATCGTCTTTTAAAAGTACATTAAATTTTGGTCTATTTTTCTTAATTAAATTACATTCTAAAATTAAGGCTTCTGCCTCATTATCTACAACTATATATTCAAAATGGTCTATTAAAGCAACCATATTTTGTATTCTTTTAGTTTTCTTAGTTTTTCTAAAATATGAACTTACTCTATTTTTTAAAGATATCGCTTTTCCAACATAAATTATTTTGTCATCTTTATCATGCATTATATATACCCCTGGTTTATGTGGAAGTTTTCTTAATTCTTCTTTTATATTAAACATAACTTTCCTTTCCTTATTTATCTCTTTTTATTATATCATGAATTTTAAAAAAATCTATCTTATATAACAATAATTTTTTATACATTAATTAAATATTTTAATGTAAATCTATTTTATATAAAAAATAGATTTAAGCTAAATTTTTAACTTAAATCTATTTTTTGGTTGGGACTTTTTTATAACCCCTTTTTTTATTATTTATTTAATTTTTCTATTTGTTCTAGGTTTTCTTTTACTATGTCATCATATGTTTTTTGAATTTTTATTTCGAACTTACCTGGTTTTATGTTATCACTTGCTTTTACCATAGCATCTACTTCATAAATTTCTTTCAATTTTTCTATATTTTCTTTTTTATGCCCTATTATATTGTTTATATCTTCTGGGTTTGCAATAATTTCTACTTCTTTTACTTTTGTATTTATTTTCTTTATTTCAGAAACTACTGCATCGTACCACATCCTAGCTTCTACAAGTTGTCTAAAAGCTGGATGATATGGTCCTGCAACTACTTCACTATTTTGACTTTCTGGTTCACATATTTCATCTGTATTTTGAAGTCCTATTCTTATTATCTTTATATTTTTTTTGTTAAACAAATCTGCAACTTCTTTTGAACGTTCTACAGCTTGTACTATTGATAATGGCTCGTATTCTCCTCTTTTATATCTTTCTTCTAGTTCTGTTCCTTTTATTACTAATACAGGATAAATTCTGATTATTTTTGGTTTTAGTTTTATTAATGCTTTTGCCGTATTTACTTCATCTAATGCTGTGCTATCTGGAAGCCCTATCATCATTTGGTGTCCTAATTTAAATCCATATCTATTTATTAGTTTTGATGCTTTTTTTACATCTTCAAATGTATGTCCTCTATTAGCTTTTTTTAATATATAGTCATTTGCAGATTGAACTCCTAATTCTATAGTTTTTACATTATATTTTTTTAATCTTTTTAATATTTCTTTATTTATATAATCTGGTCTTGTTGAGATTCTTATGTTGTCTACTTTTCCTTGTTTTATATATTCATTTGCAGCTTCTAATAATTCATTTTGAATTTCTTCTTCTATTCCTGTAAAACTTCCTCCAAAAAAGGCAACCTCTACTTCTTTGTCTTTTTCTTTAAAATTCTCTAAATAGTATTCTATTGTTTCTTTAACATCTTTAGTAGTTACTTGCTTTTCTTCTCCGCTAATTTTTCTTTGGTTACAAAATACACATGCATTAGGACATCCTAAATGTGGTACAAATATTGGTATTATATATTCTTTTTTCATAATAACCTCCGTTCTAATGTATTTTATACATTTAACTATTTAAAGCATTTTTTGCTGCTTCCATTTCTGCTAATTTTTTTGATTTTCCCTCTCCTATCGCTAAATCTTTTCCATTTAAACTTACTTTTGCTGTGAAAAGCTTGTCATGATCTGGTCCTTCTTCTTTTATTATTTCGTATTTAATATTTACTACGCCATGCTCTTGTAATTTTTCTTGTAAGACTGTTTTATAGTCTTTTTGACCAACACTTTTACTTGCAATTTCTGCTTCTTCTTTTAAATTTTCTATTATGAATCTTTCTGCTTCTTCTAGTCCTGCATCAAAATATATTGCTGCTATTATTGCTTCTACGCTATCTGCCATTATTGCTTTTCTTACTTCTTGATGACTTGCAAGTTCGCTTTTTCCTAGAAATAAGAAATCACTAAAATTATGCTTTTTAGCTATTTTGTATAAACTATCTTCACATACTATAGTTGCTCTAACTTTAGTCATTTCTCCTTCTTTTAATTTTGGATATGTAGCATATAAATATTTGCTAGATATAAATTCTAAAATACTGTCACCTAAAAATTCTAATTTTTCGTTGCTATCTACGTGGTTCTCATATGCATATGATGTATGTGTTAATGCATTTTTTAATAAATTTTTATTTTTAAATGTATATCCTATATTTTTTTCTAATATTTCTAAGTTCATGTTTCACCTCCTAATCAATAATTACATTATACTACATAATACCTAAAAATGGAAGAGGCAAATATAAAAATGATTTATGTAATATAGTAAGAAACAATTATAAAAATGAATTTATGTAATATAGTAACTTCAAAACATTCTATGACGTAATTATATTACTTTTAAAATATAATTTAGCCAATATAATAGTTCAAAAAAAGAAAGGGGTTACCCTTTCAATTTATATTATTCTACATGATCCTTTATGTAGTCTACAACATCACCTACTGTAACTACTTTTTCTGCATCTGCATCTGGAATTTCTGTATCAAATTCTTCTTCTAATGCCATTATTAGTTCAACAAGGTCTAATGAATCTGCTCCTAAATCATCTATAAAAGAAGCTTCCATTGTTACTGATGTTTCTGTTACACCTAATTGTTCTATTATTATATTTTTTACTTTTTCAAATATTTCTTCTTGTGTCATTATAATTACACCCCCTCTCAGCAAATTACATCTTACTGCATTAAAGATAATACAAGTTAATATAATTGTCAATACTATTTTTCAAATTCTTCTATCATTTTTTCAACTGCTTTATTTTTTACAAATTGTTCTGCTTGTTTTATTGTGAATTCAAATAGTCTAGCATCACTGCTACCATGTGCTTTTACTACCGGTTTTTTTACTCCTAGGAACAATGCTCCACCATATTCTTTGTAATCCATTGCTTTAGATAATGCATTTATTGATGGCATTGCTGGAATAGCCCCTATTGTTCTAAATATGTTTTTCTTTATGCTTTCTTTTAATGTTCTTTTTACTAGCTTTCCTACACCCTCTACTGTTTTTAAAAATACATTGCCTGTATATCCGTCAGCTATTAATATATCTAACTTTCCAGAAAATGCGTCTCTTCCCTCTACATTTCCTACAAAGTTTATATTTAATTCTTCTGCTTTTTCTTTTAATAAATGATAGCTTTCTTTTACTAATTCATTTCCTTTTGTTTCTTCTGTTCCTATATTTAATAATCCTACTGTTGGATGTTCTATTCCAAATGTATTTCTATTATATATTGTTGCCATTTGTGCGAACTGAAGTAAGTTAATTGGCTTACAGTTTGTATTTGAGCCACAATCCATTAACATTAATCTACTTTTATACGAAGGAAGTATTCCCGCTAATGCTGGTCTATCTATTCCTTTAATTCTTCCAACGAGAAGTGTTGCTCCTGTTAAAAGTGCTCCTGAGTTTCCTGCTGATATAAATACGTCACCTTCTCCGTTTTTTAACATATTGAACCCAACTACCATTGAAGAGTCTTTTTTATGTTTTATTGCTTGTGTTGGTATGTCGCACATTTCTATTGTTTCTGTTGTATGATGTATTGATAATCTATTTGATATTTCTGATAAACTGTTTTTTCCATAAAACTCTTTTACTTTTTTATTTATTGTATCTGTATCTCCTATTAAACATACTTCTGCTTCTATTTGATTTATTGCTTGAACTGCACCTTTTATTGTTGCATCTGGTGCGTTGTCTCCTCCCATTGCATCTAATAGTATTTTCATTTTTTGTTTTCTCTCCTTTATTTGTTTTATCAATGTATTTTTCTTTATTTATTTTATAGATATGTATTTCTTTATTTGTTTTATAGATATATATTTTCTATTTTTATAGTTTATACCTTATATTTGATAAAGTCAATAATGACAGAATTATTTTATTATTTATTTTGGTAAAATTCAAGACATTTGACCAAATATTACAAAAAATAAGCTAATATCAAAGAATAAGTTAATCATTAAAACAGGCTGATCATAAAAATAAGTTAATCATCCAAAACAGGCTAATCATAAAAATAAGCACAATATAAAAAACAAGCTAAATTTAATAGCTTGTTTTTTATGTTTATAATTAATTCGTTTATAATTAAACTTAAACTATGCAAGTTCGATAACTGCTCCAACTTCTGTAAATTTAGCTTTGATTTCTTCAGCTTCGTCTTTGCTTGCTCCTTCTTTAACTGTTTTTGGAGCTCCATCAACTAAATCTTTAGCTTCTTTTAATCCTAATCCTGTAACGTCTCTAACAACTTTGATTACTTGGATTTTGTTTGCTCCAGCATCTTTTAATACAACATCAAAAGATGATTTTTCTTCAGCAGCTGCTACTGCTGCTCCAGCTGCTGGTGCAGCTGCTGCTACTGCAGATACTCCGTATTTTTCTTCAATAGCTTTAACTAATTCTGCTAATTCTGCAACTGTTAAAGCGTCAATTTTTTCTAATAATTCTTCTATCATTTTTATTTCCTCCTAAATTTTATTTGGACTATATCGTCCTATTTTATTTGATTTTTAATTTTAATTTTTTGTAATTTAAGTTCACAACTCTTTTTTTGTTTTTAGCTATTTTATGCTACTAAATTAAGCATTAGCTTTTTGTTTTTGAACTTCGTTAAGTCCAACTGCAAGTTTTGAAATAGTTCCAAGTAATCCACCTGCAAGCATTCCAAGTAATTCTTGTCTTGATGGTAATTTTGCTAGAGTGATTAATTCCTCTGTGCTCATTATTTTACCTTCAACTATACCACCTTTAATTTTATAGAATTCATTATCTTTAGCATATTTGTATATTGCTTTTAAAGGTTCTAAGTAATCTGCTTCAGTTGTTATAACAGCTGTTGGTCCTTCTAGAACATCGTCTAAACCACCTTCACCGTTTGCGTCTAAAGCTCTTTTTACTATGTTATTTTTTATTACTTTATATTCTGCAGTTGTTTCTCTTAGAGAATTTCTTAAATTTGTTACATCTTCAACTGATATTCCTCTGTAATCTGTTAAAAGTATTAAATTAGATGCTTTGAATTTTTCAGCTAATTTTTGTACTTCTTCTTCCTTTTGTTTTAAAATTGCTTCACTTGCCATTTTATAATTCACCTCTTTCCATTCTATCTTAAGTAATTTAATTTCTATGTTTAATGCATTTATATGCAATTTTTAGAACTTAAATAAAATCCAATCTCTATAGCCACGAGGCATATAAAGATTGGATTTCTCTCATTCTCTATTTGCCTCGGTAGGACTTACATATGCCTACTTTCTTTGGCTACTATAATTATTTTTGGTCAATATACATTCCAGGTCCCATTGTTGTAGAAATTGCAACACTCTTAATGTATTGTCCTTTAGCTGCTGCTGGTTTAGCTTTTATGATGGCACTCATAATTGCTTCATAGTTTTCAGCTAATTTTTCTACACCAAATGAAACTTTTCCAAAACCTAAATGAATAATGTTTGTTTTGTCTAATCTGTATTCAACTTTACCTGATTTAATTTCGTTTATAGCTTTTGTTACATCCATTGTAACTGTTCCTGATTTAGGGTTAGGCATTAATCCTTTTGGTCCTAATACTTTACCTAATCTACCTACAACACCCATCATATCTGGAGTTGCTACGATTACATCATAATCAAACCAATTTTCTTTTTCAATTTTTGGTATTAATTCTTCTGCTCCAACAAAGTCTGCTCCTGCTTTTTCAGCTTCTTCAGCTTTTGCACCTTTAGCAAATACTAATACTTTTTGTGTTTTACCTGTACCATTTGGAAGTACTGTTGTACCTCTAACTTGTTGGTCAGCATGTTTTGAATCTACACCTAGTTTTACGTGTAATTCAACTGTTTCATCGAATTTAGCTTTTGGCATTTTTTCGATTAATTCTAGAGCTTCGTTTATGTTGTATAATTTATTTTTTTCAACAAGTTTTGAAGACTCTTCAAATCTTTTTCCCATTTTCTTTCCTCCTTTTGGTCTTAGCGAGTTTTACTCTCCCAATACTTTTTTTAATTAATCAACTACTACAACACCCATAGATCTTGCAGTTCCTGCTACCATACTCATTGCTGCTTCTAATGATGCTGCATTTAAGTCTGGCATTTTTTGTTTTGCTATTTCTTCAACTTGAGCATTAGTTATTGTTCCAACTTTGTCTCTGTTTGGTTTTCCTGAACCTTTTTGAATTTTTATAGCTTTTTTAATTAATACAGCTACTGGTGGTACTTTTGTTATGAAATCGAAAGATTTATCTTTATAAACTGTTATAACAACTGGGATTATCATACCTGGTTGGTTTGCAGTTCTATCATTAAATTCTTTTACGAATTGCATAATGTTAACACCACTTGATCCTAATGCTGGTCCTACTGGTGGAGCTGGTGTAGCTTTACCTGCTTCTATTTGTAATTTTATTAAATTACTAATCTCTTTTTCTGCCATTGTTTAGCACCTCCTTTAAGTTTTGAAGTATATTGATTTAGATATTTGACTTTTTAGTCATGTCTAAATAATTATAGATTTATTAATAGTACTCTTAACAATATTGTTAATTTCCTTATTAAACTAATTAATTTTATCTATTTGTGAAAAGTCAACTTCTACTGGTGTTTCTCTTCCAAACATAGATATAGATACTTTTACTTTGTTTTTGTCTTTGTTAATTTCTTGGACAGTTCCTATAAATCCATCAAATGAACCTCCAGTAATTTTTACTGAATCTCCAACAGCATAATCAAATTTGACATCTGAAACTTCAAATCCCATTTGTCTAATCTCTTCATCTGTTAATGGAATAGGGTCTGTTCCTGAACCAACAAATCCTGTAACTCCTCTTGTATTTCTAACTATATACCAAGTTGCCTCTGTTACAATCATTTTTACTAAAACGTACCCTGGGAAAACTTTTCTTAAATTAACTTTTTTCTTACCGTCTTTAATTTCTATTTGTTCTTCCATTGGAACTACAATTTCAAAGAAATAGTCTTCTAATTCTCTGTTTTTAACAGTATTTTCTAAGTCTTTTTTTACTTTGTTCTCATATCCAGAATATGTATGTACTACATACCATCTTGGCTCAGTGTCATAATCGTATCCTTTTGAACCAATTTGTGGTACTTCTTCTTCTAACATTTTATCATCTTGAGACATTTTTTTAGCCTCCTTATTCTATTAATTTTATAAAATTACTTTTACTCTTGTGTAGTTGTATTTTCTTCTTGTTCATTTGTTTCTGTTGTAGTTTCACTATTTGTATTTTGATTTTCTACTACAGTGTTAGAGCTTTCTACAAGTGATTTTATTTTGTTAATACCATTAGTATTTATTTTTTCAAATGCAAAATCTAACACAAACACAATGGCAGCAATTAGTAATACTATTGTTATTACTGCAACTGTATTGTTTGCAAGTTGTTTTGGTGTTGGCCAAATTACTTTTTTTAATTCTGCTTTAAAATCCTTAAAAAAATGTTTCTTTTCTTTTTTTTCTTTGTTATCTTTTGGCATTTTTTTCCTCCTTAAAAAGGCTATTATTTTGTTTCTTTGTGTGTAGTACGTTTTTTGCAATATTTGCAATATTTAACGATTTCTAATCTGTCAGTATTATTTTTTTTGTTTTTTTCTGTCATATAATTTCTTCTTTTACATTCTGTACATTCTAATGTAATTGGTTCTCTTGCTCCTTTTGCAGCCATTCAAAACACCTCCAATATTTGTATTAGTTTATTTTTTTAATATTTAACTATTTTAAAAAGCATATGCACTTCCACATATGCTTAAATATTGTACCATATAATTATAATAAAGTCAATTAAAATCGTATATTTTTTACCATTTTTTTGTAATTTTTTTATATTTTATATTTTTTTATAAAATTACATACTTATTTTTTCAACTTTTATTACATAGATTTCATTAGCACTGGTATTATTTGTTTCTTTCTTGATAATATTCCTGGTCTAAACATTCCTTCTTCTATTTTTTCTTCTATTGCTTCGTTTAATATTTGTTCTGCACTTTCTGTATATAACACAAAAGATCCTTTTTTTACTATGTCTGTTAGATATAATATTATAGTTTCATATTCCTTAGCTTCTTTTATTCTTTCCATAGCTTCAATATATTTTTCTTTTTCTGATAGAATTTGTTCTGCTTCTAATGTAAATACTTGTGCTACTGCTACTTTTTTATTATCTATTTGGAATACTTTTAAATCTGAAGTAATTATTTCTTCCTTAGTCTTTCCTTCTATATTTGTACCTTCTTTGAACATTTGCATAACATATTTTTCTCTATCTATTTCTGCAATTTGTGTTAATTTTTCTACAGCTTCTACATCATATTTTGTAGTTGTTGGACTTGTTAAGTTTAGTGTATCTGACATTATTCCTGAGAACATTATTCCTGCTATATTTTTTGGAATTTCTATTCTTGATTCTTGATACATTAAATAAATTATTGTATTTGTACTTCCTACGCTCATATTTCTGAAGTTTATTGGTTTTGTTGTTGTTAAATCTCCTATTTTATGGTGGTCTACTATTTCTACTATTTCTGCTTCTTCAAGTCCTGTTGCACTTTGTTCTAATTCATTGTGATCTACTAATATTACTCTTTTTCTATTTTTATGTTTTATATCTGTTATACGTATTAATCCATCACATTTCCCTTTTTCATTTATTACTGGATAGTTGTTATATCCTTGTTTAGAACTTTTTTCTAATAATGTATCTAAATAGTCTGTTTTTCTTATACTTTCTATTCTGGCATCATCTAATAAAGTTCCTATACATGCACTTAGACCTATTAATTTTGTTGTATAGAAAGAATCATAGTCTGTTGTTATTACATTTACACAATTTTTCTTTGCTAGTTTTAATTGTTCTTCTGTTATACCTTGTCCTCCTGTAACTATTAGTAATTTTACTTTGCTTTCTATCGCATATTCTATTACTTTTTGTCTGTTTCCTACTATCAATATAGTATTTCCATCCATTTTTATGTTTGTTACAATTGTTTGACTTCCATATGTTGCTACTAATATGTTTCCTTCTATTTTTTCTTCACATTTATTTGCTTCTTTTGCTTTTAATGTTTCTACTACATTATTGTATGTTGTTTGTATTTTATCAAATTTACCGCTTATTAATTCATTGGCTATAGTTTTTAAAGTTATTAATCCTAATAATTTTTTATTTTCAGCTATAACTGGTATAGCAGTTACATTCATCTCTTTTATATATTCATATGTTTTTAATATGCTTACACTTTCTTCTACATAATAATTTTTATAATATTCTACATCTTCTATTGTTAATTTTACGTCATTTATATATTGTGGAACTTCTATTCCAAAGTGTTTTAATACAAATTCTGTTTCTGTATTTAAGGTATCTAATATTACTGGTTTTGCTTTTAATCCTTGTTTATTTTTTAAATATGAAAGTGCTATTGATGATGTTACTGCATCTGTATCTGGATTTTTATGTCCTAATATATATGTTGTTTTTTGCATTTTTTCCTCCTTGTAATCTTTTTATATTTATTTTTTGCATTTATTTTTATATTTATTTTTTATATTTATTTTTTGCATTTATTTTTATATTTATTGATACGTCTATTTAATATGCTTTTTTGATATCTTCGCTATTTATTGCTTTCACATATTGTTAATATATTATTTTTGCTTATTTTTATTTATTGTGTTTCTAACATTTTTACTATTATTACTATTTTTTTTAATTTTATTATTTTTACTAATTTTATTGCTAACTTTATTGTTTTTACTAGCTATTCTGTTTTCTTGTTTAATATTTTTACTGTTATTTTTCTTTTTTTCTACAGAATATCCAAACTTTCCTATTTTTTTATCTAATTTATAATAACCTCCATTTGCATATGCTATTAAATCACATTTACTAATATCAAATGCTCCTTTTTCATTAATATATTTTTCATCTGCATCTATTGATAAAACTTCAGCAATAAACATATGATGAGAGCCAAGTTCTCTAATTTCTTTTACTCTACACTCTATTGATACTGGGCTCTCTTTTATTATTGGACATTTAACATAATTTGCTTTTTCTTTTGTTAAATGCATTTCTTTAAATTTATCACAATCTCTTCCACTTTTTACTCCACACCAATCTGTTGCATATGCTAACTTTTCATTTGTAAGATTTATTACAAATTCACCTTTTTCTTTTATAAGGTTATATGAATATCTCTCTGGTCTAACTGATATATAACACATTGCTGGATTTGTATTTATTATTCCTGTCCATGCTACTGTAATTATATTTGATTCTTCCATATCTCCAGATGTTACCAGTACTGCTGGCAATGGATATATAAAAGTTCCTGCTTTCCATTCTTTTCTTGACAATTTTATTTTCTCCTTCTATCTACACTCTTCTTCATCGTCTTCAATACTTTTTGGAGCTACTATTTGTATTTTTCCTCTATACATAATAATAGCATCTAATAATTTTTCATCTTCTTTATTTAAATTAACATTACTTTTTCCTTCTGTTTGATTTATTTTGTCTTTATCTTTTATTTTTATTTGTTCCATATTTTGCTCTTTATTTGCAACCAATTCTTGCATATATGTTTTAATTTCAATATATTCTTGAATATTTACAATTTTTTGGGTTTGATAATCGTTTTCTATCATTTGTTCTATTAATTCTTCTTTCTTTTCAATAGGCATAGAATTACTTTCCATTATTTCATATATGGAAGCTTTGTATTTTTCTATTTTTTCTGCTTCTTTTGAATTAAAACTTGTTCTGTTTTTTCCATCTATGCCTTTTTGTACTATAACTTTTTTACCATTCTCATATTTTATTTCATCCATATTTACCTCTTTTCTATTGTTAGTAATTTAATAATATTATTAACAAGTTCTAAAGTTTTCTATTAAATACATACTTATTTTAATATATACATTTATTTCTTATCTTTAGTTTTTAGTCTTACTTAGTATTGGATTCTTATCTAGTATTTTACATATTGCATATATAATTATATTTTACCACAAATATAAAAAAAAGACAAATTTAAATTTTTAAGAAAAAATATAGAATATAACATTTAATTATATTCTATATTTAAACTATATTTATATCTTATTTATGTATAGGACATTGTATATGTAGTACCTTTTCCACAATAAGGTGTATTTGTATTTTTTCCACAATTATATGCGGTCCAACCTGAACATAGATCTTTAGATCCATAATAAGGATGATACCCACATACATATATATCTCCGTTTTTATCTCTATGATATTCCGTGTGAGTTCCACATGAACTAGAGTGTGTATGATAACAGCTACTTGTATGTGTATGTATATTAGCTACTACTTTTACAGCTTTTGAAATAATTTCAACTTTGTTTCCTGCATTATCTACTCCTAACACATGTAAATACCACGTTCCTTCTGAAGTTAAACTCTTTGTTATTGTTTTAGATGTTTTTCCTATTGATGTTGCACTATCCCATAAAGTCGATGTTGTTCCTACTTGTTCATTTGAATCATTCCATATATATTTGCTATTTGTTGTGTTCACTCCTGAACCTCTATCTGTTAGTGTTACTTCTATTCCTGTTGTAAATGAACATGTTGAACTTGTTCCTGTTCCTGTAGCTTCTCCTAATCTTACACTTGGTTCTTCATTTTCTGTTATTTTTAAGCTTGTATAATTTCCATTATTTGTTCCATCACTTAAACATGCATATACTGTATCATTTAAGTTTAACCCTGTTACATTTTTTCCTTCTGTCCATATTCCACTATATCCATTTACTTGGTATTTTATTTTATAACTTGTATTTGTACTTAATGTTACACTTGCTTTATGTGTTGTTGCATCCCAGGTTATACCGCTAAATGTTATTGCTCCTTCTGTTACTGCATCTGTTACTGATAATGTTTTTATACTGCTTGATAGACTTATATTTCCTGCTTCATCTTTTAACCATACATAATATGTAGTATTTTGCATTAATCCTTCTTCTTTTTTACTAAATGTTTTTGTATTATTACTTTTACTAAATGTTTTTGGCTCTGTATTTGATGTACTTACTACATATCCTACTATTCCTGATAAATCATCTGTTCCACTTATTGTTATAGAATTTGTTGTTACACTCATATCATTTATCACTGGTTTTATTTTATCTATTATTGTTATTTTTCGTGACATATAACTTGTTGCATTTGTTCCATCATATAGTCTTGTATATATAATTTCATTTTTTGTTGATATAATTCCTTCATTCGTATATTCTTTCCATTTCACATTTTTTAGTTCTTCTGTTGTTAATTCTTTATCTGTTTGTGAATATTGTATTCTATAATTTTTTATATCTTTATTTGTATTTATCTTTATTGTTGTTTTTACATTTCCATTTGTCCATACTTTAGGCTCTATATTACTTTCTACTTCTGCTTCTACTAATTCTATTATTTGTGATGTCGTTCTTGTCACTTCTATTTGTGCTTTTCCATTATCATTCACTGCCTCTATTTTTAGATAATATGTTTTATTTTGTGATAATCCACTATATATTTTTTCTCCGGTTTTATTATTTTCTTCCATTAAAATATATTCTTCGTCTATATTTTCTTTTATATAAAAATTATACTTTTCTGTTCTTTTTGCTTCTACCTTTGCTTGTATACTATTACTTGTATTTGTTAATTCTACATTTATAATTCTTGGTACTAGTTTTTCTATTTTTCCTTGGTATATTATTTTTAAATTTCCATTATCTTCATGTTCTAATAAAAATTCATATTTATTATCTATCGTTATATAACAATTATCTTGATTTACCCTTTCTATTTGGCTAAGATTTCTATCTATCTTTCCTTCTCCTTGAATATAATCTAAATAATCTTCTATACTTAAATTATTCTCATTATCTATTGCTATTGGTACTTTGGCTAACTCCAAGTTATCTGTTATTTCTGCTATTTCTTGTTTTTCTTTTGCTTCCTTTGCCTTTGTAATTATACCATTATCTCCTAATACTAAATTAATTGCAACTCCTGATAGTATTAATAGTACTACTATTGTTACTACCAGTGCTATTAATGTTATTCCATTTTGAATTTGCCACCTTTTACTTGTCAATTTTGTTTTATTAATTACTCTTTTTTTTATTTTCATTTAAATCCTCTACTTTTACATTATTTTTTTACAATTATAAAATCATATGCATTTGCATAGTCTGCTGATGCTCCCATATTTAATTGTGTACTAGTCCCTGGTGCTAATGGCGATATTAGCCCACTTAATTCTTCTAATACATTCCCATTTTTATCTATTAATGTTAATGATATTGCCATTAGTTCAGTAGTATTTGATGTATTATTTACTACATTTGCTAGTACCACTGATATTCCATTTTTATGTGTTAATTGAATATTTCCTACCTCTAACCCTTCTACTCTTTTCATTTGTTTTAATTTTGTACTTGTATTTAATTTTGTCCCATTATCTAATACTTGTACATACTCTTCAGTTGGTTTATTTTGTTCTATTATGTTCTCATTTTTGCTTTCATTATTTTGCTTTTTTCTTGTTGCAAAATAAATCCCTGATATTATTAATACTCCTACTAAAATTATAATTATAATTGCTCTTATTTCTTTCTTTTTCATTTAGATTCCTCCATTTCTTTTGTTTTGAACTTATTGTTACATTTTTATTTCTAGTTTATTAATCTATCTATTTTTTCTTAATTATGTAACTAAATTGTTACTACTTTTATATAATTTTACTATAATAAAATTTTTAAGTCAATATTAATAAAAAAATGTCATTTTATAATATGTCTGCAATATTTTTGTAATATTCGTTCTTGTAAAAGTCAATATTGTAAATTGATAAAAAAAATCCAAACAGCAAAAAATCATAAATTAAAAATATTATATTATATCTCTAATTTATGATTTTTATAAAATATATATTTATTTTATTACATAAAAAAACTGGCGATAACCTATTTTCTCAGCAGGGTAACCCACAAATATCGTCGGCACATAAGGGCTTGACTTCCGTGTTCGGAATGGGAACGGGTATTTCCCCTTATGTCATCATCACCAGAAATATTTAGTATGCTAAGCACACTCAAAAATACATAGAAAAAAGTCTTTAGTAAACTTAACAACCTCTTCTTTTTTAATATTAGTGGTTAAGCCCTCGATTTATTAGTATTGGTCAGCTACATGTATCACTACACTTACACCTCCAACCT
>CAKPGD010000023.1 GCA_934154515.1 uncultured Clostridia bacterium | reverse complement strand
CTTCCATTGTTACACCATATACTGTGTCTGCTGCTTCCATTGTTCCTTTTCTATGTGTTATTACTAAGAATTGTGTTTCATTACTGAATTTTTTTAGGTAATCTGCATATCTATATACGTTTACATCATCAAGTGCTGCCTCAATTTCGTCTAGTATACAGAATGGTGCTGGATTTATTTTTAATATTGCAAATAGTAATGCTATTGCTGTAAATGCTCTTTCTCCACCAGATAAAAGCATCATATTTTGAAGTTTCTTTCCGGTTGGTTGAGCTACTATGTCTATTCCACATTCTAATATGTTATTCTCGTCTTGTAGTATTAATTCTGCTCTACCTCCACCAAATAATTCGACAAATACTTCATTAAAGTTTTTGTTTATTATTGCAAATTTTTCTGCAAATTGTTCTTTCATTGTTTCTGTCATTTCTTGAATTATTTTTCTTAGTTTTCCTGCTGTATTGTCTAAATCAAGACGTTGGTCACACATAAAGTCATATCTTTCTTTTGTTTTTTTGTATTCTTCTATTGAATCAATATTTATGCTTCCTAGCTCTTTTATTTGATTTCTTAAATTATGAACGTCTTTTGTTGCTTGAGCAATGTTTGTAGGTTTCTTATATTCTTCTGCATTGTTAGGTGTTATTTCATATTCTTCCCACAAATTATTAGCAATTTCTTCTATATCTTGCTCTAACTTTGTTTTCTTAACATCCATTTTTACAATTTGTTCTTTTAAATCTTCTATAATTTTGAATTTATCTGCAATTTCTTTTTCTATATTAGATAATTTTTCGTTTTTCTCTATTCTTGATTTTTTTAATTCTTCTACAATATTTGAGCCATTAGCAACTTCTTGTTTTATTTTTTCTATTTCTGCTATTAAACTTGTTATGTTTTCTTCTAATGCCATATTTTCTGCAGTAATATTTCTTATTTGTTCTTCTTTGTTTTTTATGCTTATATTACTGTTTTCTATGTCTTGGTTAATTCTTTCTATCATTTCGTCTATTGAAATGTTGCTTTCATCAAATGAAGATACTGAAATTTTTAAATTTGTGATGTCAAAATTTAAATCGTCTATATAACTTTGACTATCTTTATTTGCCTTTACAAATTCTTCTATTACTGCATTTAACTCTTCAATTTCTTTAGTTAATTCAAGCATTTTATCTTCTTTAGCTTTTTTATCTTCCCTATTTTGTTGTTTTTGCTCTTCTATCATTGCTGTCTCTTCTTTTAATTTTTGAAGTCTTGTTTCTATTCTAGCTATATTTTCTTCTACTGATACCATTTTTTGTTTTTCTGTTGCATATACGATGTCTATTTCTTGAAGATTTTTTTCTAATATTTCTGCATTTTTCAAAACATTTTCTATAGATTTTTCATATTCTTCTTTTTCTTTGCTTAATTCTTCTATCTGCTTTTCTATTTTCTTTACTTGTTTTTCTAAGTCTTCTATTTCTCTTGTTCTTCCTAAAATATTAACTGTTTTATTTGCCACACTACCACCTGTCATAGCTCCTGAAGGATTTATTAAATCTCCTTTTAGTGTAACTATTCTAAAAGAATAATTATTTTTCTTAGCAAGTGCTATTGCATTTTCCATATCATCTACTATTACTGTTTTTCCAAGTAAATTTAATACTATTTGTTCATATTTTTTGTTAAATTTTACTAAATCTGAAGCAATTCCTAATACTCCACTTATTCCATTTGTATTTACTTTTTCTATTTTTCTACCTTTTACTGCTGTAATTGGTAAAAATGATGCCCTTCCTAAATTTCCTTTTCTTAAGAATTCTATTAATTTTTTAGCATCTTCTTCCGTTTCTGTAACAACGTTTTGAAGAGCTGCTCCTAAACACATTTCTATTGCTGTTTCATATTCTTTAGGTGCTGAAATTAAATTAGCAAGAACTCCATTTACTCCTTTTTTTAGTTCATTATTTTTGTCACACTCTAGTAGTAAACCTTTTACACTTTTTGTATATCCTTCTTTTTCTTTTTCAGTTTCTATTAAGAATTTTAATCTAGAATCTTTCATTCTTAAGTCATAATTTAAATTATTTATTTTTGTATCATATTCTTTTAGCTTAACGTTTGCTTGTTCTTTTTTAGAATCTGCTTCTTCTATTTGTTTTACAGCATTATTTCTTTTTGCTTCTATATCATAAAATCCTTTAGACAAGTCTTGCTTTCTCATTCTTGCTTCATCAAGTTCTGATATAGTAGATGCAATTTCTTGCTTTATATTTTTTTGTCTTTTATCAAAATTTTCATAATTTACATCTTGTGCATTTATTTGGCTTGCAAGTTCATATTTTAAATCTGTATTTGCTTCTACTTTTTGCTTTTTTTCTTCCATTTCAAGTTCTTTAGAAGATAATTTTTTAGTAATCTCTGCAAGTTCTGCTTCTTTTTCTTGTAATTCTTTTTCAAATTTTTCTCTATTAGTATTTAAATTAAGTTTTTTCTCTTGTTTTTGTTTTATTTCTTCTTGTAATTCTTCTATTCTTGCTTTTACTTCTTCTATCTCATTTTTGAAACGCTCACTATTTTGCTTGTTATTTTCAATTCTTTCTTTAGATACATTAATTTCTGAATTGATTTTTTCAATTTTATTTGTACTTTCAAATCCAATATTTTGCATTTCTTCAATTTTAGCTGTAATTGAATCTACTTCTTGTTTTAATATTTCTTTTAAATTACGAGCTTCTTCTTGCTTTTTATCTTCATCTTTATATTGTGAATTTATTATATCTTGATCTTTAACTATTTCTTCAAGTTTTTGTTTATATGTCTCTATGTTATACACAAATAATCCAACTTCTATACTTTTAAGTTCTTCTCTTAAATCTAAATATCTTTTTGCTTTTTCAGATTGAATTTTTAATGGTTCGATTGTACCTTCTATTTCTTTTAAAACATCGTCTATTCTAAGTAAATTAAGCTTTGTTTGTTCTAGTTTTTTTTCACTTTCTTGTTTTCTAGTTCTATACTTTACAATTCCTGCTGCCTCTTCAAATATTCTTCTTCTATCTTCTGATTTATTACTTAAAATTTCATCTATTTTTCCTTGTCCTATTATTGAATATCCATCTTTTCCAATTCCTGTATCCATAAATAATTCTGTTACATCTTTTAAACGACATGGAACTTTATTTATAAAATACCCTGTTTCTCCGCTTCTATATATTTTTCTTGTAACAGTAACTTCTTCATATTCAATTGGAAGCTTTCCATCTGTATTATCTATTACAATAGAAGCCTCTGCAAATCCTAAAGATTTTCTATTTTGAGTTCCTGCAAATATAATGTCTGATGAGTTTGACCCTCTTAAAGCTTTCATACTTTGTTCTCCAAGTACCCATCTAATAGCATCTGATATATTACTTTTTCCTGAACCATTTGGACCTATTACCGCTGAAATTCCTGGTTTAAATTCTAATACTGTTTTATCTGCGAAAGATTTAAATCCTTGCAATTCTAATCTTTTTAAATACATTTTTTATCACCTTTTATTTATATTTATTTGTGTATTTTCTTATTGACACAATTTTCCCTATTTTATGATTGAATTATATATTTTTAGAGCTTTATTGTCAAGATTTTATACTTTACTTTTCAAATTAAGTGTGTTATTATTTATACAAATTTACAAAAGAATTTAAAAGAGGTAATTATGAAGAAGTTAGATATAGATTTTTATAGTTCAACGAATTTAAAATCTTATAATTTAAATGATATAATGAAGTATCAACTTTCTATGTTAGATAGACTTGATATTTTCACAAAAAGACATAGCGAAAATGTTGCAAATTTAGTTTGTAGAATTTGTGAGTACCTACATTGTAGTAAAGTATTTACTATTCATGCAACTATTTGTGCATATCTTCACGATATTGGGAAATTATTTATTCCATCTAATATATTAAATAAACCAGGTAGATTAACAGACGAAGAATTTGAAATAATGAAAACTCATACTACACTTGGTTATGAAATGTGTATGAAAGACTTAAAACTTCGTCCTTATGCTGATGGTCCATACTATCATCACGAAGCTTTAAATGGTACAGGATATCCTCAAGGACTTACCAAAAAAGATATTCCTTATGTTGCACAAATAATTCGTGTTGCTGATGAATATGATGCAATAGTAACTAAAAGGCAATACAAAACACACATTAATATTTCCAAAACTTTAAAAGAACTAATTCAAGATGCAATACCTACCGATTATATGAAAACAGTTGCTTTAGATTTTGTAAGAGAAAATTATAAAGTTGGCAAAATAAATCCAAAGGCATTAAAAGCTTTATTCAAGGTTGTTATAGACGATACTTTATATGAAATTAGCTGTGTTATGGATTATATTAATTACTTAAATGATCAAATTAAAAGACTAGAGAAAATAGAAAAATATGATTCTAAAATGAAAAAAGTTACAAAACAAAAAGACATAGATTACTACAAAGAAGGCATGCAAATGCTTTTTGAAGACGGAGAAAATTTTGATAATTATAAACAAGTTTTAGACGAATACAGAATGGCTGTTATTACAAGAGAAGATGTAAAAGATAAACTTTATAAAGAAATTAAAATTATAAAGAAATTGCGAATTTAAAATACGCTTTTCTTTAGTAAAATTTTAGAGCACTTATTATAGTAAATATGCTTTAATACAATAAAAGAGGATATAAACTAAAATGTACCTTTTTCAAGGAAATTTTAATTATTTACCCTCTTTTATTTATTCTTCTAAACCAAAGCTAACTCCAAGCGCATTATTAATTCTATTCATTACATTTTCATCATTAATATGACCTATTTTTTCTTTTAGTCTACTCTTATCTATTGTTCTTATTTGTTCTGCAAGTACTACTGAATCTGCCTTAAGTCCACCATCTCCTAGCCCGATATCTATGTGAGTAGGAAGTCTGTTTTTTCCTGTTTGTGAAGTAATTGCTGCTGCAATTACTGTTGGACTGTGTTTATTTCCTATATCATTTTGTATAATTATAACAGGCCTTACCCCACCTTGCTCTGAACCTACAACCGGACTTAAGTCTGCGTAAAACATATCTCCTCTTTTTATTACCATTTGTGTATCACTCCTACCGTTTCTGCGTATTTAAGGCTGACTATTGATATATTTTAAATATTTTACTTTAAGATATTTCTATCTCAGTATATAATATGTATACTAGCGTTTTTTGGTTAATATCTTGAACTAGCATTTTTGTAGGTTTACCTGTATTTTTATCTATATATAATTTTTTATAAACATTATATTTATTGCTATCTTCATCTTTTACTTCTAATATTATTTGATTTTCTTTGCTACTTACTTTTGAATTGTTATATTTTTTATAATCTTCTATAAAACTGTCTAACCACAACCTATTTTCGACTATGTAATTATAATTTTCAAAAGTTTTTTCTAGATTTAAAGAATTATTTATTATTTTTAAATTAGTTCCATCATATTGAGTAACTACTCCTGCAACATTTGTAGGTTCTAATACTTCTTGTGTACTTATGTTTCCATTTTCTAATTTTTGTTTTACTACATATCTTGTTTTGTTTTTGTTAGTTTCTATCTCGATTTCAAGTTTTGCCTCATAAGAATTAATATTTAAAATACTCTGTACAATGTCTTCCTCAGTTTTATTAATTTTAGTATTTCCATTTTTCAAAAGATTATAAGCTAAAATTAAAATAATTATTAAAATTACAACACTAATAATAATTAACAATAATTTTTTATTTTTCATAAGTCTTCTCCTTCATATTCTATCTAAAAAACGAAATAGAAAATATCTATTTCGTTTAATTTATATTCATATTTTATTAAAGTATTCTGTAAGGCAAGCTATTAATTCATCTTTTTTATCTATTCCATTTATTTTTTCTCTTAAACTTGCTGAATTTGGAAGATTTTTTATATATGCACACATATGCTTTCTAAGTTCTTTTATTCCAACATCTTCACTTTTTTCTTCTACTTCTAGTTCTATATGTTTAATCATTGTTTGTAACTTTTCCTCATTACAAACCTTTACTGTTTCTTTTTCTTCTAAGTATGATATTACATCTCTAAAAATCCAAGGATTTCCAAGAGCTGCTCTTCCTATCATTATCCCATCTACTCCTGTTTGTTCGAACATTTTCAAAGCTTCTTGTGGTGAAGTTACATCTCCGTTTCCAATAACAGGTATACTTACAGCTTCTTTTACTTGTTTTATTATATCCCAATTAGCATGTCCAGAATAGTATTCTTCTTTAGTTCTTCCGTGAACAGTTATCATACTTGCTCCTGCTTTTTCTATTCTTTGTGCCGCTTCTACTGCCACTATATTTTCTTTATCCCATCCTGTTCTTATTTTAACACTAACTGGAACTTCTGAATTTTTTACTACACTTTTTACTATTTCTTCTACCAAATCTAGATTTAATAGTAACTTGCTTCCATCGCCATTTTTTACTACTTTAGGTGCTGGGCATCCCATATTGATGTCAACAATGTCTGCAAGCTTTGATACATATTTTGCAGCATATCCCATAGTCTCTGCATCACTTCCAAATATTTGCATAGATATTGGTCTTTTTTCTCCATTTGTGTCTAACAACAATTTTGTTTTATCATCTTTATAGTACAATCCTTTACTGCTTACCATTTCTGTACAAACAAGCCCTGGACCATATTCTTTTGCAATTATTCTAAAAGCCTTATCCGTTATTCCTGCCATCGGTGCTAAAAATATATTATTTTCTAATGTTAGATTACCTATTTTTAATTCTTTTAAGTACACTTATTTCTCCTTTTTATTCTACAAATATTGCTTTTTGTCTTCTTCCACTTATATTCAATAAAAGACCTATTAATACTAAATTTGTAAGTAGTGAACTTCCTCCATAGCTTACAAATGGAAGTGGTACACCTGTTATTGGAAGAAGTCCTATTGTCATTCCTATATTTTCTACCATATGAAATAAGAATATTCCTGCTATTCCTATTGCTATATATGAACCTAAGTCATCTTTTGCAGTTTTTGCAACATAAACAGCTTTAGTAATTAATATTACGTATAAAACAACAATTGCAGCTGTGGCTATAAATCCCATTTCTTCTCCTATTACAGAAAATATAAAATCTGTTGTTTTAGGATATAAAAATCCTAATTGTGTTTGATTTCCCTTTAATATTCCCATTCCAAATAGTTGCCCTGCTCCTATTGCTAATTTCGATTGTATTATATTGTATCCTGCACCTCTTGGATCTAAATTTGGATTTAAATACACATCTATTCTTGTTTTTGCATGCTCTGGAAGTACAAAAAAATACAATAATGGTAGTAATATCGTCATAAGTATAATTGAAACTATTATATATTTTTTATCTATTCCAGCTGTAAACAGCATCATTATAGTAGCTACTAAGAATGCAAGTGCTGTTCCATAATCTGGTTGTAATATTATTAAAAATACTGGTACTGCTACAAAAGCTAGTGCAATTAATAACTTTATTGGTTTGCTTATCTTTTTTTTTCCTCTTTCTTGGATTTTTGTTATTACTGAAGCAAACATTAATATTACAAATATTTTAGCAAACTCGGAAGGTTGGAATGAAAATGGACCAATATTAAACCAGCTACTTGCTCCATTTACTGGTTCTGTAAATAGAACTCCTATTAGCAATATTAGTATTATTCCATAAAAAACTGGCGCTGCCTTAGCTACAATTTCATAATCTAACAATATTATTACTATAAAAATTGGTATACTAATGCATAGCCAGATAATTTGTTTTTTTAATTCTTCATATCCTGTGCTCTGAGTTGCAGAAAATAAAGCTACTAATCCTATTAATATTAATAATATAGTACAGATTAATATTCCCCATTCTATATTTTTGAATATTTTTTTTCTCATTATTTAACCTCTAATTTTCCTTAATCTCAAACTTTTTACTTTTATTTCTTATTTCTTAATTTTTCATTTTCGTTCATCTATTTTTCTTATGCTATTTACTTTGTTTATGCTCTTTATTTTGCTTCTGTTGTGACTACTTTTTCAGATGTTTTTTGAATTTCTTCATTTTCTAATTCAGATTTTTCTTCGTCAGCTTCTTCTATTTCATTTTCTACTACTTCTATTTTTTCACTTTTTTTATTTTCAGTTTCTTTGCTTTCTAATTCTTTGCTATTATTTTCTTTATCATCTATCTCTTTATTTTTATTTTCTTGTTCATCTATTTCTTTTGTTTCTTTGTTATTTTTTTCTGTCTTTTCTAAATTATCTTGATTTACTTTTTCACTTTCTGCATTTGCTCCTGTTACTTTAGCTTGCTCTTCTTTTTTTCCATTTTCTCTGTTTTCTTTTTCTTTTACAACTTCTTTATTAAAATCATCTGTTTTACTATTTTCTTTCTTACTATCTTCTTTGCTTTCTACTTTTTCTACATTTTCTATTTTAGTTTCAGTATTTTCTGCTTTATTTTCTTTATTTCTATCTATGTTGATTTTCTTTGTTTCATCCTTTAAGCTTGTAATAGGAATATTAGCATATAAAGCAGGTGCACCAGTTGTACCATCTGGATTTACTTTATTTGTTAATTTTACATCTATAGAATTTTCATCTACATCTATGTATTTTTTTATTACCTCTATTATTTCTTGTTTCATCATTTCTAAGAAATCTGCTGATACATTTGCTCTATCTTGCATTAAAACTAAATGTAATCTTTCTTTAGCAGTGTCTTTTGAATCTTTTTTTGTATCTTTTGAAAACTTCTTAAAAAAGTTTATTATATTATCAAACATTTTACTTCCTCCATCTCTTTAGTCAAATTTTAATATATTTAAAGTCTATTTTTTAAAAATATTTTTTATTTTAGCCCAAAATCCTTTTTCTCTTCCTGGAATACTTACTTCAACATTTTCACCTAATATTCTTCTTGCAATTTCAGTATAAGATTTTCCAGATGGAGCCTTATGATTAGATACTACTGGTTCACCTTTATTAGTTTGTGTAATAATATATTCATCATCAGGTACAACACCTATTAAATCAATTGATAATAAGTCTACTATATCTTCTACATCCATCATTTCACCTTTTTTTACCATATTTGGACGTAATCTATTAATTACTAATTCTGGATTTTTTATTTCTGATGCTTCTAATAAACCTATTATTCTATCAGCATCTCTAATTGCAGAAATTTCTGCTGTTGTTACTACAACTGCTCTATCTGCACCAGCTATTGCATTTTTAAATCCTTGTTCAATTCCTGCTGGACAGTCTATTAATATATAATCAAATTCTTCTTTTAATTTTGAAGTTAATTCTTTCATTTGTTCTTCATTTACTGCACTTTTATCTCTTGTTTGAGCTGCTGGAAGTAAAAACAACTCGTTAAAACGCTTGTCCTTTATTAGCGCTTGTCTTAATTTACATTTTCCTTCTACAACATCTACTATGTCGTATACTATTCTATTTTCTAATCCCATAACTACATCTAAGTTACGAAGCCCAATATCAGTATCTATTAGTACTACTTTTTTTCCTTTTAATGCTAATGCTGAACCTAAGTTAGCTGTTGTTGTAGTTTTTCCTACACCACCTTTTCCAGATGTAATAACTATAACTTCTCCCATAATTTCCTCCTTGTTATTTTATATAAAATCTTTGGAATAATTTTACAATATAAAAATGCTTTTCACTCCTAATATAATATACGGAAATACGGAAAAAGTCAATGAATATTACAGAAATATTTCAATTTTATTTCACTATTACTTTATATTGTGTTGTTCATTTACGATAATATCTTAAAAAATAATAAAGAAATTTCAGTTTTGCTGTTGACAAATTAAATTTTATACCTTATAATAATACTTGTCTTTATTGATATGGCGAAGTAGCTCAGTTGGCTAGAGCATCCGGTTCATACCCGGCAGGTCATGTGTTCGAATCACATCTTCGCTACCAAAAAAAGCGTTGTAATTTTACAACGCTTTTTTGTTATCTTTTTTTGTGCTAATTAAGCACTTGGAATGCTTTCTAACATCACTTGAATCCTCGTCTTGTATTCCTTTAACTTTGCATCATACATTGCTTCCATTCCTCTTGCTTTGTAATCCGCTATAAGACTTAAATCCGTAATGAAAGTTATTGAAATATACTTTTTACTTGTAAGTATTTCCAGCTGTCTTTCGGTATCTTCTGTTCTTTCTAAATTCCATCTTTTCCGATACCTTTCGTACATTTCATTTACCCATCCCTCTACTTGTGAGTATACTTCTTTTTGTGCATCATTTTCTTTGCTCATATAGACCCTCACTTTCTACTTTATAGTTGATATATGTATATTAACACTTTATATTTTATATGTCTATAAAAAATGTCGAATTTTGTAAAAAAATGTGCATTAATTAATCTTATCGTTTATTTATTTTACTGTATCATCTTTTTTATAATAAGTAGTGCCTAGCATTTTATCTGGTAAATATTGTTGTTCTACGTAGTGTCCAGGATAATCGTGTGGATATTTATAACCATCATGATATCCAAATTGTTCCATTCCCTCTGCTGGTGCATTTCTTATATGCATTGGAATTTCTCCAGTATCTTTCGTTTTTACATCTTCTAATGCATTATTTATTGCTACGTAGGCAGCATTAGATTTAGGTGATGTTGCCACATATATGGCTGCTTCTGAAAGTATTATTCTTGCTTCTGGCATTCCTACCATGTGTACTGCTTGCATTGCTGCATTTGCTACAACTAAAGCATTTGGATTTGCCATTCCAACATCTTCTGAAGCACATATTACAATTCTTCTTGCCAAAAACATTGGATCTTCTCCTCCATTTAATGCTCTTGCAAGATAAAATACTGCTGCATCTGGATCTGTTCCACGCATAGATTTTATAAATGCACTTATATTATCATAATGGCTATCCCCATTTTTATCAAATATTGCTTTTCTGTTTTGAACACTATCTGCCGCTATTTGTGGTGTTATTTCTATAACACCTTCTTCATTCATTTTAGTAGTAAGAACAGCAACTTCTAGACCATTTAAAGCAGTTCTTACATCTCCATTTGATACTTCTGCTATTTTCCTTAAAGTTTCATCTTCTATCTTTATTTTATAGCTTCCAAGTCCCTCCTCTTCTACTAAAGCCCTTTTCAAAACTTCATATATATTATCTACTGTTAGAGGTTCTAATTTTACTACCATAGACCTTGAAATTAAAGCTTTATTTACTTCAAAATATGGATTTTCCGTAGTTGCTCCAATTAAAATTATGGTTCCATTTTCTACATATGGTAAAAGTGCATCTTGTTGTAATTTATTAAATCTATGAATCTCATCTATAAATAAAATACATTTTCCAGATGGGTTAAGCATTAAGTTGCTTGCTTCTGCTACTGCATCTTTAATATCTCCAACCCCTGCTGTAACTGCATTTATTCTTTTAAACTTATATTTTGTTGTCTCACTAATTACTCTTGCTAGTGATGTTTTTCCACACCCAGGAGGCCCCCATAAAATAATACTAGAAAGTCTATCTGCTTTTATTGTTCTATATAAAATTTTATCCTTCCCTAAGATATGTTTTTGACCAACGTATTCTTCTAATGTTTTTGGTCTCATTCTATAAGCTAAAGGTTTGCTTAAATCCATATTGGCTCACTTTTCCTTTCTAATAATCTTTTTCATTTTTCATATTTTATATACTAACTTTTATTGTTTCTTTGATATTATCTTTGTTCATTATTTTGATAAATTTTTTAATCCTTCTCTTATCATATCTTCTGTGGTTAGGTTTGTTTTATTTACTTTCTCTAATGCTTTTTCAATTTCTTTTTTACTATATCCTAACACTTGAAGTGCAGAAATTGCTTCTTGTGTGCTTTCATTATCCACAAGAATACTACTTGCTTGTGCATTACTACTTGTATCAACAGCTTCATCTGTTTCTATTTTGTCTTTTAACTCTAATATAATTCTTTGAGCCCCCTTTGGGCCTATTCCTGGAAGTGCCTTTATTTTTGCTACATCATTTGTAATAACCGCAAGTGCAAAACTTGAAGGTGTTATGTTAGATAACATTCCTATTGCAGTTTTTGCACCTATTCCACTTACAGACAATAATAATTCAAACATACGTAATTCTTCATTAGTATTAAATCCATATAAACTCATCTCGTCTTCTCTTACTCTTAAATATGTATGAACTTTAACTATATTTCCTATTTCTCCTATTTTTTCTATTGCACTTTCTGACATAAATATTTTGTACCCTATTCCAGATACATCTATTACTACATAACCTTTTGTTTTTACTTCTAAACTTCCTTTTATATATGCGTACATTACTTTTCTCCTTTTATACTTCATTATTGACATTTCTTTTAAAAAAAGATATAATAAGTATAGAAAATGAGAAACCACAAACGTGGTTTGCCAAGTGATATGAAAAAACACATCGAACCTGGAAGTTACAGATGTGTTTTTTTATTGGTTTATTTTTGTTTGCTTATGACTATAACTATAATTATAACCAAGGCAAACGTAATGATAGTTATTCCAACAAGTGCATAATATAATATGTATATAATTGTTAATAAATTTTGTTCTATCACACGCCTCACCTCCTTAAAGAGGCAAACCACATCTGCTTATTCTCATTTTCTATGTTACTTACTATATAACATTAGATTTAAAAAAACAAGCGAACACTTAACTTTTTTACAAATTTTTGTTTTTTATTATTCACTAAAAAAAGAAAGAACTTATGCTCTTTCTTTAAAATTAAATTTTCCTAATATTATTCCTACCATATGTACAATTTTTGTAGAATTTCTCTTCGCTATTCCTTTTCCTATTGCCTTTCCTCCAACTGTAAGAGATGCTACAATTGCACTTATTATAAATTGTAAGTTAAAAGTTAATTCAAATCTTTCTGTTATCTTTATTGTTATTAAAGCTGCTATTGAACCGCTTAATACTCCACATATATCTCCTATAACATCTGCACAAATATTAGCAACTCTTGATGAGTTTCGTATAAGTTTAATTGATGTTTTCGCACCTTCTACTTTTTTACTTGCTTTTGCATGAAGTTCTTCTTCTTTTGCAACTGTGACTGCAACACCTATTATATCAAATATGATTCCTATAAATATTGTTAAAATTAGTATCAATATTGCAGGAAATAATTCTAATGCTGATATAGCATTTGTTGATATATATGAGAATACTATTGATAAAATAAAAGTAGTTATAAACACTGTTATAAACCACTTCAGGTCTGAATCTTCTTTTTTACTTTTTTCTTTTTTTGACATTTTTAATATTGCTCCTTTTATATTATTAGATACTCTTACCTTTTAATATTTTAAAGGTATTTTTGTTTAAAATTTTTTAGATGGTAAAAGTCTAAGTAAATTTTACGGTTTAGGTCTAGAAGAATTTCTCTATTTTCTCCTAAGCATTACTGCTTAGCCGTTTCCGTTTAAAGAAAATATCTCCTACTACGATAATATGTAATAGATAGAAACCAGATCGCCACTCAAATCCGCACCTCAATCCATAGACTTTCCTGCTTATAGATTAAAGCAAACATTCTAGAAGTTTTCCTTATGCATACTTATTCTATTGCTAGTCTTTTTTGCAAATATAATTTCATAACCTATAAATTGTTAAAATTTGAGAAATTTAGAATTTGGCCAAACCTAAATTTCTGACTAAGCTAATCCCGATATCTTCACTCAAAACAGGCTACACTATGCATTTTATGTCTTGGCATTCAACATAGGTTACACTTAAGCAGTTTCCTGTATAAAGAATACACTTAAGTCTCCGCGAAAATAGGGAATCACATATATGCCATTATATATTACCCTAAATTCTTTACTCCCTGCATACACACAAAACTGGCATTCCGCGCATATACAAGAAACTTCAACGATGTGCCCTTTAGTGGATTTTTAGCCCCACCCTCGCAATAGATGTATGCTACTAGAATAATGCACCATCGCTTATAATTATACCATATTTTTGATATTTTTCAAGTTTTTTAATAGAAAGTAGCAAAAAATTTGCAAAAAGTCCTTGAAATTATAGTTAATATGTGCTATTATATTTATTAGTCGATTTTACAAAAAACTTATAGGAGGTGCTAAAAATGGCAAAATGTGAAATTTGCGAAAAGACACTATCTCATGGAAATCAAATTAGTATTGCTCGTTCTCACGTTAGTAGAAGAGCTACTAGAACTTTCAAACCAAATTTAAGAACAGTTAAAGCTATAGTAGATGGACAACCAAAAAGAATATCTGTATGTGCTAAATGCTTACGTTCTGGAAAAGTAAACAGAGCTTAATTAATAAAAATATAATAAGTAGGATGCATACTACTTTGGTATTAGATTTCTTAAGAAATAGTAATAAATAAAATAGGTCAAATCAGATGAATACACAGTTCATTTGATTTGACCTATTTTATTTTTATTATTAATTTTTTGCATTATTTTTATCTTATTTTTCATCTTTTTCTGTATTATTCTTATCTCTATCTCATTTTTCTTTATTTCTTTCCTTTATTTCTTTTATTTATTTCTTCTATTTCTATTATTTTTTACTTTTCTTATAATTAGTCTTATTCTTATGTATTATTCTTTAATTCCAAATATCAATTTAACAATTCCTCTTAAAAATTTTGGTACCTTTTTTACTACTATCGTCATACTTACCACTCTCCTTTTTTATAATTAGCAAAACAGCCACATTATTCCTATTGCTAATATTGCTATTCCTATCAAAAACAACCATCCTGTTATAGGAAGCAATAATACTAATAAAACACCAAGTCCTAAACCTATTAAACATACACCTATTGTCCTTCTTAAGAGTCTAAACATAATATATTACCTCCTTTATTTATATTATATTTTTTTCTTTTAGTTTTGGTTACTTAATATTGTAAAATTGTAGTTTTTATGCTATTAATATACTTACATTAGTTTATTACTATGATTTACTTACATTAATAATTGGAGGTTATATAATAAAATGAAAAAACAAGATGTTTTAGATATTATAAAAATTTTAAAAGAAACTTATCCAGATGCAAAATGTTCATTAGACTTTACAACTCCTTTCGAAATGTTGGTTGCTGTAATACTTTCTGCACAATGCACTGATGAAAGGGTAAATAAAACAACTCCTGCATTATTTGCTAAATATTCAACTCCAGAAGACTTTGCAAATATGGATATTAATGTTTTAGAAAATTACATTCATCCTTGCGGATTTTATAAAAATAAAGCTAAAAATATAATTCAAACTGCACAAATAATTTGTACAAAATATAATGGAAAAGTTCCTGATAATATGGAAGATTTAATGTCTTTACCTGGTGTTGGAAGAAAAACTGCAAATGTTGTAATGTTAGAAGCATTTAATAATCCACAAGGTATAGCAGTTGACACACACTGTAAGCGCATTTCTAATAAGATTGGATTTTCTAAAGAAAAAGAGCCTGAAAAAATTGAACAAGATTTATTAAAAAGCATTCCTAAAGAATATTATAAAGATATGAACCATATTTTAATTTGGCATGGTCGAAATACTTGCACAGCCAGAAATCCTAAGTGTGACATTTGTCTTATAAATAAATATTGCAACTATTACAAAAAATCTATTAAAAACACATATTAGTTAATAATCTAAATCGAATATGGTAGAAAATAAGCTTTTAGGCTTATTTTTATTGACTTTTTGCAAATTACGTTATATATTTATTACATAAATTATAAAGGAGGTTTTTATATGAAAAAAAACAAATTAAAAGTTTTAGTTCTAGCAGTTGCTATTATAATGTTATTTTCTACATTAAGCTTTGCAGCAGAAGTAACAAGTCTTACTAGTAATGATCAAGTTGTTAATACTTCTTCTGAATACGAAACTACTCCTATTTCTGAAGGAGGAAATGAAACAACAACTTCTGATAATTCAACTAGTAATTGGACAAATTCAGATTTATACAAATGGGGTGACACTTTTACTGTTGATGGTATAATAGATGGAAATGCTTTTTTAATGGGAAAAGATATCACAATTTCTGGTGAAATTGGTGGAGATACATTTGTATTTGCTGATAAAGTTACAATAGATGGCGGATATGTTTATAGCAACTTGTTTGTAGTAGCAAATAAACTTGTTATAAATGGTATAGTTTATGATGTTTATGGTGTAGCAGATAGCTTTACTTTAGGTGAAGATGGCTATGTCTATAGAGATATGAGAGTTGCTGCAAATATTATCGATTTAAGCGGAAAAGTTAGAAGAAATGCTTACATAACTACTTCTCAACTTAACCTTAACACTGATAACGGAACTGTAATTGGTGGAAATTTAGAATATTCTTCTACTTCAGAATTTAATATTCCAGATGGAGCTATTCAAGGAGAAGTTAAATTTAATCAAGAAACTTCTGAAGAAAAAAATGTTGGAGAAATCATTTCTTCTTATATAATAAAAGGAGTAAACGCTTTATTTTATGTACTTGTTGTAGTTCTTTTAGCAATATGGCTTGCACCAAAATTTGTAGATAAAGTAACTAAAATGGATACTAAAAAATCTTTCATTTCTTTAGGTGTTGGAATTTTAACAGCAATAGTTTCTATTATTGTTCTTTGTATACTTTTATTTAGCGGTGTATTCTTAAATATATTTGCTGCATTAACTATGTTATTTGTAGTTATCTGTATGTCAGGACTTGCATTTGCTAGTGTATACTTTGGTTCACTATTTGCTAAATTAGTAAAATGGAACAAGAAATCATTATATGTTGTTTCTTGCTTAATAGTTGCTTTAGTATTATGGCTTCTAAGTCAAATTCCTTATATTGGATGGTTAATCGGTATATTAACTTCATTATTCGGAATTGGTTCTTTAGTATTTAATTTAATATTCAAAGAAAAAACTTCAGAAACTGTTGAAGTAAAAACTGAAGAATAATAAGAAAAAAAACAAATAAATATTCACTAAAAAAAGCTTGTCTTTAATGATAAGCTTTTTTTGTTATATCTTTATTATATGTTATTAATTTAATTATTTTTCTATTATTCTGTTTTTACTTTTTATTTTAGTTTTTCTATTATCTCTATTTTTACTTCTTTATTTTAGTTTTTCTATTTGTTCTTTATAATTTTCAGAATTAATTATATATGTACCCGCAACTAATATTTCTGCTCCTGCATTTATTACATCTTTTGCATTTTCATTGTTTATTCCACCATCTGCTTCTATGTCTATGTCATATCCATTTTCATATACAAACTTATTTAATTCAAATATTTTATTTAATGTTTCTTTTATTAATTCTTGACCACCTTTTCCTGGTTCCACTGTCATTACTATAACTTTATGAATAAAAGGAATATATTCATATATTTCTTCTATTGGAGTTTTAGGACTAATTGCAAGCCCTACCTTACAATTATTTTCTTTTATATATTTTATCATTTCTGCTATTTTTTGTTCACTTTTCATTGCTTCTATATGAAATGTAATACAATTAACATCCATACTTAAGTATGAATCTACATATGATTTAACATCATTTACCATTAAATGTACATCTATTGGGGTGTTGCTAACACTTTTAACATATTCTGTATATTTTCTCATTTTTTCTGTTGTATCATTTTCTACAAATTTACCATCCATAACGTCTATATGAAAATAGTCTGTTTTTGCCACCTCTAAATCATATATTGTTTTTATAATTTTTTCATTTTCTACACTTAAAAGTGATGTTGCTACTTCTACCATTTGTGTGCCTCCTTTTCTTTTAATTCCAAATAAATTTTACAAAATCTTTCATACCTTTGTTTATTTATTTTACCTTCTTCTAAAGCTTTTTTTACTCCACAATTTTCTTCTTTAATATGTGTACATC
>CAKPGD010000022.1 GCA_934154515.1 uncultured Clostridia bacterium | reverse complement strand
GTTGTTTTTCCGACTACCTTGCTCACCAGTTAATGATATAATTCTTGCACCTTTTACTAAATATTTTAAAAGGTCAATTGCATCTTCTTTTCCTGGGAAACGAATTATTTGTTCTAGTGTAGCACGCTTAACGTCAAATTTTCTTACGAAGAACGCCCATGTCTCAGACATACTTGGTCTTACAACAACAACACGAGAACCGTCTTTCATTTCATTTATCTTATATCCATTTGTGTCTGATAATTGTCCTGGGTTATTGTATTTGTAAATATTTTGGCATACTCTTTTTAATTCTGCTTCTGTTCCAAAAGATAAAAATGCTAAACGAATTGATTTACCTTGGAACATTATCCAAATACTATCACAAGCACGTGGAACTTTATGATCTATTATTTGTCCTAAGTAATCTCCATCTGTTTGTGCAACTTGACTTAAAAAGCTTTCTGGAAGTCCTGATACACCACCAGAAATACCATCTATGTTCATATCTCTTATTTCGTCTATACTACTATATCCTTTGTAATGTTGATAAATTCTTTGTACTACTACATTTAATTTATCTTGGAAAGAAAGTACGAATTTTTCTTTTTCAAAAATATCATTAATTTCTTCTTCTGTTATTACATAAGAAGGTTTAGCTTCACCTGAAACATATTTTAGTTTAGCTAAATCATATTTTTTAATTATTTCTGTTAAAGCTTCATATCCGAATTCTTGCTTATACATATATAATATTATATCGAATTTATCTTGAGCTGTTAATAAAGATGGAACATCAAAAGTTATTGCTTTTGATACATTTATTTCATCTACTCCATACTCTTTTGCAAGTAAATCATATATTAATTCTTTAACATATTTTTTGTCATTAACATCTCCATAAGTACAGCCTTTTAAGGCTTTTTTCAATTCATATTTTTTGTTTTTTCTTCTTTTTAATTCTTCTTCTGAAAGCCCTATATCATATAAATTTATTTTTGTTATTTCATCTAGTCTTTTCTTTATAAAAGCAGTCATTTTTTCTAAAGTATATGTTTTATCATCTACAAGTACTTCTTCTTCTACTTTTTCATCTTGTTTTTTCTTTAATTTTTTTGCAATTAAAACTCCTGCAATTATAAGTATTGCTATTATCATGATGAAGTTTATTATACTCATTTTAAGGCTCCTTTCTAACTTTTATATAAGTTTAATTAGGTTTTTATTTGTAATTCTTGTAGTTTTACTATTAATCCTTTTGACATTCTATCTATCTCTTCTATAAATATTCCATTTCTATCATCTAGTTCAGAATTTTTTAATCTTAAGAAAAATTCTACAACTTTTCCCTCTGAACAGCTTTCAAAGAATAAAGTATTGTAAGGTATTGCAAAAATTTCTCTTTTTAATCTTAAATATCTTGATATATTTTTTGTATTATATTTTGAGAATTTATCATAACGTCCTATATTTAATAAAACATTGTTGTTTTTAAAAAATTTATTTTCTTCTCTAAGTTTATAGAATTTATCTATTATTTGCAATCTTTGCGTAATATTTACTATAATTACATCTGAAATTTCTAATATGTTATTTATATCTTCTTCATCCATTTTTTTGGAAATATCTACAAAAATCAAATCATAATTTTTATTTGCTATATTTAATATTTCTGGATACATTTGTGCAATTTCTTTGTATTCAGAATAATTTGTAGTCTTAGATGCACACAATATATCTAGCCTATCATTAAATATTACTTTACTATAATTAGATATAATATTAGGACTTGTTCTATTGCTTTTTATTACTTTTGTTAATCCTTCAATTCCTGCTTCTAGTCCAACTGTTGTTCCTTGATTATTAGATATTTTTCTTAATAGTGAATTTTCTTTTTGTTCATTCCAATAACAATCTTCAAGCGTTGAATCTTTAAAATTAGTACTAATATTTAATATTTTATAATTATGTTCTATGGCCATATATGTTGATAGTGCAACCATTGATAATGTTTGACCTGTTTCTCTCTTTTCATCGCTCCAAAATGCAATTATTGCCATTTTAAACTCCTCTTTCTATTTTTTTTATAGTTTTTTTCAATAAACTATAATTATCTTCTTGTAGTATTTGACTAACAATATATAATAATCCTTCTTTATATTGATTACTTAATCTTGCCATTTTTATTTTTGCTACTCTTTGATTTCTATATATTATTGATTGATCTCCTAATTCAAACGGAAAATAAATTATTTCTTTATCCCATCTTATGTTTGTATCTTTAGATAAATAATTTAAATATTCATCCTCTTCTTTTAATCCATTTCTTGTAAACAAAACTTTTGTAGCATTTACAGTTTGTGGGATTCCTGCAACTGACTCTATTCCTCTTTTTATTGAATATAGATCAAATGATGTTGTAAAATATATTTTTTCTGATTCTTGTACTCTATAACTTGCTACTCCACCTGCTGTGTCTGTATCTATTAAAACTATATCATATTGTAATTCTGGTGTTCCTAAACATGTAGCTATTTCTTCTAAACTTCTTAGTCCAACTGCTACATCTACTCCTTCAAAATTTGTAACATAACTTTTTTCTTCTTCCATTGTTGGTATTATATATCTTGCTTTTTGTGTTATAGTTCCATCTATCATTAAAACTCTTTGTCCCATTTCTACTAAAATTCTACCAACATATAGTACAAAATCTGTTTTATCATATGCTCCAATGAATCCTATTTTTTTCATAATATGTTCTCCTTAAAATTTTATAGTGATTCTAAATATGCTTGTCTTTCTTCTTTAGCCTTGTTTATTTCCTCTTGTACCTTTGTAGATACGTTGTCTTGTCCTTTTTCTGCGTTAGCATTTAAATTAGATACTATATTTCCTCTAATAGCACTTGCATTGCTATTATATCTTGTAAATAATTCATTTTTTGCAACTGTAAGAATATTAGGATCTGAATTCATAAGGTTAATTACTTTGTCACTTGGTAAGTATGTAGGTGTTGCACTTTCTTGTAGTCCTGGTTCTACATATGTTGTAGCATATAATTGTGAACCTGTTGCCCAATATGCTTCTACTATCGCATTGCTCATTAATAATATTTCTTCTTCTGTTACTTTTATTCTTATAGTATCTGCTGAATTTACTCCATCTATCATTGGAATATCAACTTGTTTTTTAGATACAACTATGTAATCTGTTCCGTCTGGCATTTTTAAACGTATGTCTATATAATCTCCACTTTCTAATTTTGTTGGTAATATTACCATATTATATTCTTGAGTTCTAAGACTATCAGTTGTTTGATCATTACTTTCAGATATCATATCTGAAGTAAGTATTGTTCCTACTTTTAAATCTATTTTTGCAACAGTGTTTTCACTTAAACTTCCTAAATCTACTGCATTAGCTGGTATAACATCTCCTGAAGCTAATACTTGTTTTAAGCTTGTAGAAGTTACTTTATCTCCTGAATTTAGATCAGTTAAAACAACATATACTTTTTTCATTTTTGCTTCTTTTTCTTTTACTGTGTTATTTACCTTTGTTAATTGCATAAATAGTATTGCTATTATGCTTCCTGTTATAAGTAATGTTACTAATACTCCTATTAATAAGTAATTGTTTGCTTTTCTTTGCATTGGATTCATTGCCATATCTATATTCCTCCTTATAATTTTACAAAATAATATTTCTTATTCTATTTTACTACAAAATATATAGCAAAACAACAAAACTTTTCAAGTGTAATATAAAAATAATATCATTGTAATATTTTTGTAACATATTTAAAAAGTTATAAACTTTTTAGCTATTTGCTTTAGTTTATAACTTTTTATTAAACATAATTTATCATTATTGTTCTACTTTTTTTATTTTTGTACATAATTTAGATTTGTATATCTAATTTTAGTTTTTATATTTTTATATTATATTCTATTTTGTATGTTTTTATTTTATATATTCACTAGGATTTTTATATTCATTATCTTTTAATAATTCAAAATGAATATGTGGTTCATCTGCTATTTCAAAAATTGCTGTATTTCCAACTGTGCCTATTGTTTTTCCTTGTTCTATTTTTTCTCCTTCTTTAACAAATTCCGCTGTTAACAAATTTGAATAAATCGTTACATATCCATTTACATGTTCAATAACAACTGTAATTCCATATCTTGGGTCATTTTTTATAGATTTTACTGTTCCATTTGCTGATGCTTTTACTACTGTTGTTTTTTCTGCTTTTATATCTATTCCGTTATGTGTTATCCATTCTTTTAAAGTATCTGAATATACTAAATTATCTTTAGCAAATTCTTTTGTTATTTCTCCTTCTACTGGTTTTATGAAAGTAGGATCTGGAGTTTTTTCTATTGTTGTATTGTTTCCTTTACTAGTATCTTTTATTCCCGAACTTGTTATATTTTCCGAATTATTGCTTTCTGTGTTTTTTGTTTCTATATTCTTAGTTTCTACATTCTTTATTCCTTCATTCTTTTTTCCTTCATTTTTTATTTCTTCGTTTTTCGTTGTAGTATTTTGATTTTCCTTTTCCATATTTGAAGTATTAATAGCTATTCTTTCTGTTTCATCTTTTTTAACCTCATTTATTGTTTTTCCCATATTGCTACTTACTTGTGAACTTTCTGTATTTTCTTTGCTTGAAAGTTCTACTATTTTTGTAGACAAATCTCCTGTTGTTTTTTTGTTTATTGCATTACTATAAATTATATAAGTTACAATGAAGGCTACTATAGCAAGTATTACAGTTATTATAGAAATATAAATTATTTTTTTAGTTTCACTTTCCTCATCAAATACTTGTATTCTTCTATTTCTTCTCATTTTTATTCCTCCTCTTATATTGGCTTTTTTACCTTAATTATTAATTAGATTATTTCCCACTTTTATGAATTTATACTTGAAATTGCTAATTCTTTTTATATCTGTCATTTTTTCATATTCTCTTATCTTTATTGACTTATATAAATTATTGTGTTATAATAAGTTTGTAAGTGCTCAAGAGTACTTATACAAATATTGTATTGACACAATATTTAGTGTTAGTACAAAAAGTTTTTTCAATATTATAAGGAGGAACAAGTATATGCAAAGAGAGCGCCCCATCAACAAATTAAATTTATTAATTGTAAATAATTAGGTGCAGGTTGCAGCAGTGCCCAGTAGCAGTTGGGCAGGAAATGTTCAGAGGTAAACCAAAATGAATGTCATTCTACGGTTTCCGAGCGGTTTTTCTTAGTATCCTATTAATATATTACTAAACAACTTTTAATTATAAAGGGATTTTAATTATAAAAGGATAAGAAAAAACAGCTCAACAAAAAAAAACTTAATATTGAATTGCAGTGTACCCCCTCGGTTTTATACCGAGGGGCTTTTCTTAGCTTTCATTATCTATTAATGTTATTTCTACTCCTGTATAAAAATGTTTTATTATTTCTTCATAATTTGAACCTGTTTTTGCCATGCTATCTGCTCCTGTCTGGCTCATTCCAACTCCATGTCCATATCCTATTACTTCAAATTTTATATTTTCTCCTTCCACTTTCACTGTAAAATTTGCTGATTTCAGCCCTATTATCGTTCTTACTTCTACTCCACTTAATTCTAAATTTCCTATTTTTATTTTTTTTACTCTATTTCCATCAGTATATTCTAATATTTTTATTGCATCTTCTGCATTAAAATCTATTGTAAAATTTTGGTGTTTTTCTTTTATTTTATCTATAAAGGTTTGTTTAGTTAACGTTACTTCTGAGCTATATTGTGAATATGCATTTTCACCTGCAGTTTCAACTGCTTGTAAATATGGATACCCTGTTCCTCCCCATACATTTGCTGTAGTCTCTGTTTTTCCTCCACTATTTGAGTGAAAAAAAGCATTAATTGGCTCGCCATTGTATGTTACTATTTTTCCTTGAGTTGAATTTACTGCTTCTACTATCTTGTCCCAATTTGCTTCTCTTGAGCTTTCTTCCCATCTTGCAAATCTATTTTCCTTAGATATCCATGCTTGGCAACAAGCAGAGTTATCACATATGTCCGCTCCTTCATGTTTTCCACTTTCTGTTCTTATTTTATAAATAGTATACGTTCTTGCAACTACTGCCTGAGCTTTTAAAGCTTCTATTTCAAAACTTGCTGGCATTTCTGCAGATACTACTCCATATAAGTATTCATCTAACCCTATTGATTCTATCTCTCCAGATGCTGTATGTAGTAACTTTATAGTTTGATATTTTTTGTAATCATACGTACTACTAGTAATTTCTATATTTTCCTTTGGTCTATTCTCCTCTGGATTAATCACTTCTTTTATTTTATTGTTTGTAAATATTATAGGTATTATAAAGCATATAAAAATAAACCCTAAAATATATAAAATTATTTTTTTCAAATTTGTTCTCCTTTTATCTACATTCAATATTTTTATTAAGCTAGCTAATTAGCAAGTTTTAATTTCATTGAACTTAATATTCTTTTTTCTATTCTTGAAACTTGTACTTGGCTTATTCCTAGTATTTTCGATACTTCAGTTTGAGTTTTATTTTTATAATATCTTAGTAAGATTATTTGTTTTTCTCTATCTTCTAAATTTGAAACCAACTCTCTAATGCTTATTCTATTTGCAATTTGTTCTGCCTCATCTATATTTGTTCCTAATTTATCTATTATATTTATTCCACCCTCATCATTTGAATATGTGTCTTCATATATTGATATAACTGGATTTAAGCTGTCTAATGCAGCTGCTACTTCTTCTTTTGATATTTTTAATTCTTTTGATATTTCATATATACTTATTTCTTCTCCTTTTTCTCTCATATGTCTTGTTTGTATGTCTTTTATTTTCATAGCTAATTCTTTCATACTTCTACTTATTTTTACAGTTCCATCATCTCTTATAAATCTTTTTATTTCTCCTAATATATAAGGTACTGCATATGTAGATAATTTCACATCAAAAGACGTGTCAAATCTTTTTATTGATTTTATAAAACCTATTGTTCCTATTTGATATAAGTCTTCTAATTCATAACCCCTACCACTAAATCTTTTTACTATACTCCAAATAAGCCCATTATTTTCATCAATAAGTTGTTGCATAACCTTTTGATTTCCTTTTTGAGCTTCTTCAATATCTTTTATATTATTTTCGTATAACATAAGTATCTCCTCTTTTGTTTAATTTAATTGTTTACATTTGCATTTTCTCCTAATTGTTTTAATACTTCTGCTATATCTTCGTCTTTTATTTCATCTTTTTTTATTATTTTTTTCATAGTTACTTTTGTTCCAAGACCTAAAATAGATTCTACATTCATTTCATCCATAAAATTTTCCATTATTGTAAATCCCATACCTGAACGTTCCAAGTTAGGTTTAGAAGTATATAATGGTCTCTTTGCAAGTTCTATGTTTTCTATTCCTTTTCCTGTATCTGATATTTCTATTGTTATTGAATTTCCTATTATTTTGCAATTTATTTTTACTATTCCTTCTTTGTCTTCATAGCCATGTATTATGCTGTTTGTAACTGCTTCTGACACAGCAGTTTTTATATCTGCAATTTCTTCTATGGTAGGATCTAGTTGTGCAGCAAATGCGGCTACACTTATTCTTGCAAAAGCCTCATTATTAGATTTACTTATAAATTCTAATTTCATTTCATTTTCATAAACACTTTTCATTATTGTTATCTTTCCCCCTCGCACTCTTTACTAATTTTTATTTTATTATTGGACATATTTTGCTTACGCCACTCATTTCAAATATTTTTCTTAAAGGTGTACTTACATTTTCCATTTCCAAACTACCCCCAAGCATTTTTACCATTTTATATCTTCCTAACACCATTCCTATTCCTGCGCTGTCCATAAAAGACACGTTACTAAAATCAAATATAACTTTTCTAGGCATATATCTAGTAATTTCATTATCTGCTTTCCTCCTTATTTTTTCTGCTTCATGATGGTCTATTTCTTCTGTTACCTCTAATATTAAGAGCTTGTCCTCTGGAATATATTTAGTATTCATTTTCATTCCTCCTCATCATTTGTTTTTTTAATTATATATCTATTGGAAATATTTTCCAATAGCAAAATATAAGAAGTTTTGTCGAATAGGAAGAAACTTTCGACAAATGTAAAAAACAAAAATAGAAATTTTCTGTAATACAAAAAATAAAAGAAGATTTTTAAGTTTACCAATAATGGCTTTCTTCTTTTTATCTTCTTTTATCTTTATTATTTTCTTTTATTTTTATTATTTTTGTTGTTACTAATTATTAAAATACATTATTTAAATACATTATTTAAGTTTTAAAATTTTTTCTTGTGATAATTTTAGCATTTCTTGATATTTTGCAAGTTTTGCTTTTTCTTCGTCTATTTTTGCTTGTGGTGCCTTTGCTGTAAATCCTGGGTTTGAAAGCATTTTTTCACATCTTGCTACTTCTGATTCTAGTTTTTTAATCTCTTCTTGTAGTCTTTTTCTTTCTTCTTCTTTATCTACTAAATCACCAAATGGTATTATTGCTTCAATTCCTTCTGTCATTATTGAAGAACTATCTTCTAGAATGTTAGTTCTTTCATTTTTAATTTCTATTTGTGTTCCAAATCCTAATTTCTTTAAAAATGCTTCACTTTCTTTTACTTCTTTTTCATATTTTTCTGTTACAAAAATTAATTTAGATTTTTTAGATGGATGTATATTCATATTATTTCTTATATTTCTTATTCCAACTATTATTTCTTTTAATTTTTCTACTATTTCTTCATCTTTTTCATAATCTAAGTTTTCTTTTTGTTTTGGCCAATTTGATATCATTAATTCTTTGTCATTATATCTTACTAAACTTTTATCTATTTTAGTTGTTATAAATGGCATAAATGGATGTAATAATTTCATTGCTATACCAAATACATAATCTAATACGTAGCAAACTTTTACTTTTTCTTCATAATTTTCACTATATAGTCTGTCTTTTACCATTTCTATATACCAGTCACAGAATTCATTCCATATGAAATCATATATTTTTTGAAGAGCTACTCCTAAATCATAATTATCTATATTATTTGATACTTCTCCAATTAATTTATTTAATTTACTTATTATCCATTTGTCTTCTATGTTTAAAGAATTTTCTTTCCATATGTGTGTAGTTCTGTTGTAGTTGTCTTCATGGTATTTTATAACCTCTTCATCTGGTACACAGTTCATTGTTATAAATTTAGCTGCATTCCATATTTTATTTGCAAAGTTTGAGGCTTGGTCTAATTTTTCTGGCATATATCTTATGTCATTTCCTGCAGATATTCCAAGTATTAATGAAAATCTTAATGCATCTGTACCGTATTTTTCTATAATTTCTAATGGGTCTATTCCGTTTCCTAAGGACTTAGACATTTTTCTTCCTTGGCTATCACGTACTATTCCGTGTATTACAACATCTTTAAATGGTACTTCTCCTGTATGTTCAATTCCAGAGAATATCATTCTTGCTACCCAGAAGAATATAATATCATACCCTGTAACTAATGTTGATGTTGGATAAAAGTATTTAAAGTCTTCTGTTTGTTCTGGCCAACCTAAAGTTGAAAATGGCCATAGTGCAGAACTAAACCATGTGTCTAATGTGTCTTCATCTTGATGTATATGTGTGCTACCACATTTTGTACATTTTTCTGGCATTTTATCTGCTACCATAATTTCTTTACAGTCGTCACAGTAATATGCTGGTATTCTATGTCCCCACCATAATTGTCTTGAAATACACCAATCTTTTACATTGTCCATCCAAGCAAAATATGTTTTACTATATTTTTCTGGAATAAATCTTACTTTTCCGCTTCTTACAGCTTCATTTGCTGGTTTTGCCAAAGGTTCCATTTTTACAAACCATTGCTCTGAAATTTTAGGTTCTATTGTGTTGTGACATCTGTAACATTTTCCTACATTGTGTGTATAGTCTTCTATTTTTACTAAATCTCCTAATTCCTCAAGTTTTTCAACTATTTTTTGTCTAGCTTCATATAAATCCATTCCTTTATATTCTGGAGCTAAATCACCCATTTTAAAGTTTTCGTCAAATACCTCTATTATTTCAAGTCCATGTTTTTGAGCTGCTGCATAGTCATTTGGATCATGAGCTGGTGTTAATTTAACTGCACCTGTACCGAATTCTCTTTCAACAAATTCATCTGCAATTATAGGAATTTCTTTATTCATTATAGGAAGTATTACTGTTTTTCCTATTAAGTCTTTGTATCTTTCATCATCTGGATGAACTGCTACACCTGTATCTCCAAGCATTGTTTCTGGTCTTGTTGTTGCAACTATAATATATTTTTCTTCACCTTTAACTTTGTAACGTATATGCCATAAGTGTGTTGGTTCTTCTTCATACTCAACTTCTGCATCTGATATAGATGTATTACAATATGGACACCAGTTTATCATTCTTTTTCCTCTATATATTAAACCTTTTTCATATAGTTTTATAAATACATATTGAACGGCTTTTGATAAACCTTCGTCCATTGTGAATCTTTCTCTAGACCAATCGCAAGAACATCCTAATTTTTTTAATTGATTTATTATTGTTCCACCATATTCTTTTTTCCAGTCCCACGCTCTTTCTAAAAAGCCTTCTCTTCCAATATCTTCTTTAGTAATTCCAGCTTCTTTCATACTAGCAACTATTTTTGCTTCTGTTGCAATTGCTGCATGGTCAGTTCCTGGAACCCAAAGAGCATTAAATCCTTGCATTCTTTTATAACGAATTAGTATATCTTGTATTGTGTCGTCTAACGCATGCCCCATATGAAGTTTTCCTGTTATGTTTGGTGGTGGAATTACTATTGTATATGGCACTTTAGTTCTATCATCAGATGGTTTGAAGTAACCATTTTCCTCCCAATTTTTGTATAATTCTTCTTCAAATGATTTAGGCTCATATCTTCCTTCTAGTTCATGTTTACACATATATTTTTCCTCCTTTTTAAATTTCCATTTCTTCTGTTTCTTCTACTCTTTCAAATTTTTCGCTTGCTAACACTCCATACTTTCCAATTACTTTTTCATCTAAAGTTACATTTTTCTGAAATTTAAAAATAGCAAACAAAAAACTCACCCTTGCATAATAAGGGCGAGCTCAAATTTCTCACGGTACCACCTTAATTTATAAATAATTTTATTATTTATATCTTAACTACAGTTAACGCCTGTCAAACGAGAATAACTACTAGTATTTCATTACTCCAACTCCAAAGCTACATTCTGTTTTCTTTTCTATTAGAAGCTCTCAGCGCAATCACTTCTATTCTCTTTATAGTAATTAAAAACATACTCCTCTTTTTCTTTGTTTTTATTTCCACTGTTATATATATTACCACATTTTTTTATTTTATGCAACCTCTATTTTTAATTATTTCGTAAGTTGCACTATGTTATTCATTACTTCTTCTGTTAATTTATCTAATGACTCTTTATCATTTTTATCATATTTTGTAACATCAATTGGTGTTCCATAATTTATTGTTACTTTTGTAAATGGTTTAAAACTTCCTTTTATTCCTACTGGTATTATAGGACTTGAAGTTCTTAATGCCATAAACGCTGCTCCATTTTTTACTTCTGCACCTTTTGCCATACCATTTCTTGTTCCTTCTGGGAAAATTCCTAATACTCCATCTTCTTTTAGAACCTTTAAGCATCTCTTCATAGCTTCCATATCTTGTGTATTTCTTTTTATTGGAATACAATCAAATAAATGTGCTAACCAGTTTATAATTTTTATTCTGCACAAGTCTTCTTTTCCTACAAAGCATACTTTTCTTTTTGTAAACATTACTATCGCTGCTGCGTCTAAATAATTTATATGATTTGCACAAATAATATATGCCTTACCATCTTCTATATTTTCTTCTCCAACTTTTCTTACTCTATAAACTAGTCTATACACACTTCTTAAAAATCCTCTTGTTGTTTTATATACAAACTTTTTCCATTTTGTATCTGGTCTTGGTGTATATACTTTTATTCTATATTCTATTTCTTTTTTCTTATTTTTTATAATTTTCTTTACTTCTTTTTTTACTTGTTCTATTGATTTGCTTGTAGTATCAACAACAATTGCTCCTTCTGCTATTTTTAGAGCTCCTTCTTCTTTTTCTTTGTCATTTTTATCTCTCATTTGGATATTTTTTAAAACTTCTTCATAAGACATATCTATTCCTTTTTCTTGATTTTCTTTATATCTTCTTTGTGCTCTTACTTCTTCATCTGCATCCATATAAATTTTAACATCTGCATTTGGAAAGACTACTGTTGTTATATCTCTTCCCTCCATAATAACATCTTTTCCTTTTGCAAGTTTTCTTTGAACATCTACCATTTTGTGTCTTACTTCTATAATAGAAGATACTTGAGATACTATCTTTGTTACTTCTTTACTTCTTATTTCTTTTGATACGTCTTCTCCATTTAAAAATACCTTTTGTGTTCCTCTATCATTTTTCATATCAATTTTTATGTTTTCTAATGAATCTATTATTTTTTCTTTTTCTTCTAATTTTATTCCATTTCTTATTGCATATAATGCAACACAACGATATGTTGCTCCTGTATCTATATTTACAAGTCCCATTTCTTTTGATATTAGACTTGCTATTGTTCCTTTGCCAGTCCCTGCTGGTCCATCTATTGCTACTATAAATGACATAATTATTATTCTCCTTTTTTAGGTAATTCTATTGATTTGGCTATTACTGTTATTTTTTGTACACTCATTGTTGTTAATTTTTCAATATCTTTTACACATTTTTCTTTAAAATCTTTTAATTGTTTTATTATACTAAATCCATAATATACTGTAACTTCCATATAAATTGAAGGACCTTCACCATAATTTTCCACTCTTGTTCTTATTACTCTTGCAATGCCGTCTGCCTTTTTTGCTTGATATTCTACAATTTGTCTAAATACAGTATCTGATATTGTAAAATTTCCTAAATAGCTAAAAGTTGGCCTTATTATTGATTTTTCTGATATATATGGTTTGTCATCACCTCTTGATTTAAATATTTGAAGTGGGTCTAATATATATCCTGAAAAATCTTTTTTTATTTCAAATGTTGGTACTGGTATTACATGTTTTCCTTGTGTTACTCTTATATTTCTTGCAGTTTTCATTTCTTCTTCTGTTGCTACTTCATTTATATATATTGTCTTTTCTATTTTTGGGAGTTCCAAATTTGCCGCAATTTTTTCTACCATTCCATCTGAAGTTCCTAATATTAATATTGACTCTGGCTTATATTTTTTTAGAGCTTTTATCATTTCTTTTCTTTCTTTTTCATCTATAAATATCGCATGTTTAACAGTTTCTATTTTAGTTGGAGCTTTTTTTGCTGATTCTCCTGCTACAACCTCGTTTTCATTTACTAATAATCCATCATCTATTATATATGATATATTGTTTTCTCCTGCTACCATCTGTGCTCTATAACTTTTTCCTGTTCCAGATGGTCCAACAAATGCATATACTCTCATCTTCTTCATTCCTTTTATTTTATTTGTATTTTATTATATCATTGAGTAAAAAAAAAGTCCATATTTTTCATACAAAAACAAAAAGGTTAGGATTGCTGCTTCCTAACCTCTAGTTTTTCTTTTAAAGAGCTAATCTCCTCTCTATTTCTTTTACTCGTTTGCTTGAAATTTCGATGTAAACCAACATAGTATTCACATTCAACTTTACTGTGTCTATAAATGTCTCTTTTCTGTTTTTCAATACAGTAATCTTTACATTTTCACAATAACATTGATTTACCTTGTCACAAACCGTTAAAATGTATTCTGGTGTTAGACTCATAAGCATTTCCTTTACCATTTTACAAGATGGTAAGAATACCTGAAAGTCCAGCCAGTCAACATTTTCACAACAGATTTCTTTCAAACTTGCATCAAATAGCTTAAAAACCTCCTGCCGTTGCTCTTTTTCCATTTCTTCCAAAATCTTACTTATTTTTTTGGTTTTGCTTTCTTTCATTTCTTTTTTTCTCCTTTAAATTTAATTTCAGAAAAAATATTTAAACTTCATATAACTCAATTATATCACTTGATACGTTTTATGTCAATTATATTATTGTTATATTATACCTATTAGCCATTGTTATATTCTGCATATTAGTGTTTTATTTATATACCAAAATGACATGGATAAATGTCTCCATGCCACTTTTTTTACTAATTTACTTCATTAATTTTTATGTCTCTAACGTGCTCAATTTTTTCCCAACTTGTTTCTCTTTTAAATAAACATTTAAAGTTTATTAGTAACCATGAGCCTAAGAATAGTGGATATAATATTAATCCTTTAATCATAGGTTTTATTGGTTTATGTTCTAACAACATTATAAATACTGCTGTAAGTATTGGGAATAAGAATGTTGGTATTAAATATCTTAACAAGTTTAACATTAATTCTGCAGAAGTCATACCTTGCGCTAAGAATATTATAAAGTTCGTTAATAGTAATATTAATGTTACCACAAACATTGGTATACTTCCTAGTATGTATAAAAGTCCATCAAAATTCATTAATGTTTTCTTTTCTTTTACTGCTTCTGCTAATAGTCCTGTATACTCTTTCATACATTGAATATGTCCTACTGTCCATCTGCTTCTTTGAGACCAAGATTGTTTAAATCCTGTTGGCTGTTCATCATATACTATTGCATCTGTTGCCCAACCTAATTTTCTACCTTCTATAATATTTTTTAGTGAAAATTCTATATCCTCTGTTAATGTGTTAGTATCCCATCCAGTTGGTTTTATTACATCAAATTTTACCATAAATCCTGTACCATTTAAAAGTGGTGATAAACCTATGTTATATCTTGCCAAATGATAAAATCTATTCATTGTCCAATAGAATATTGAATATCCTGCTGTTATCCAGTTATCTGATGGATTTTTTATATCACGGTAACCCTGTACTACTTCTTCTCCTTGACATAGTTTTTTGTTCATTGCTTTTAAGAAATTTTTGTCTGCAATATTGTCTGCATCAAATACACAAAGTGCATCATATGGAGCATTTTCTTTTATTTTTTGAGCTAAGAACCATTGAAGTGCAAAACCTTTTGTTTTCTTAGTTTCGTCAAATCTTTCATATACTATTGCTCCTGCATTTCTTGCTACTTCTGCTGTATTATCTGTACAGTTATCTGCAATTACATATATATCATATAAATCTTTTGGATAATCTTGATTTTTTAAACTTTCTATTAAATTTGCTACAACTGTCGCTTCATTATGAGCAGGTATTATTGCCATAAATCTATTTTCTTTTTCTTCTATTATTGGCTTTTCTTTAATTTTAATTAATGCACATATACTAACTACTAATTGATATGTCCAAAATATGGTTATTATCCATACTAATGCCATTTGTATTATATATAAATATTTCATTTCTTCCTCTCCTTATTTACAATACCTATTTTATTTAGGTACCATAAACATTATACTATTTTTAGTACATTTTTTCAACTATTTAAGAAAATGTTAAGATTTTATTTGCTTGTAATTGGTGACATTTTTTCCAATTAAAGACATTTATACATTATTAATTCACTTTGTAAATATCTTATTCTTCTTCAGTTTTATTTGCTTCTAAAGCTTTCATACTTAAATTAATTCTTCCTTGATTATCTATTTCTATTACTTTTACAGTTACCTCGTCTCCTACTGATAATACATCTTCTACTTTTTCTACTCTTTTACTTGATATTTTAGAAATGTGTAATAATCCTTCTTTTCCTCCGCCTAAGTCTACAAATGCTCCAAATGTTGCTATTCTTGATACTTTTCCATCATATATACCATTAACTTCTATTTCTCTAGTGATTTCTTCAATCATTTTTAAAGCTACATTTGCATCTTGTCCTTCTGTTGAGTAAATGCATACACTTCCATCTTCTTCGATATCTATCTTTACACCTTTTGCTTCTTCAATTATTTTGTTAATCATTTTTCCACCAGGTCCGATTACATCTTTAATTTTATCTACTGGTATTTTTGTTGTTACTATTTTTGGTGCATATTTAGATAATTCTTTTCTTGGTTCTGAAATTACTGGTAACATTATTTCATCTAATATATAATCTCTTGCTACTTTTGTTCTTTCAAAAGCTTCTTGAATTATTTCATATGTTAAACCATCACATTTAATATCTACTTGTATTGCTGTTATACCGTCTTTTGTTCCTCCTACTTTAAAGTCCATATCTCCAAAGAAATCTTCTATTCCTTGGATATCTGTAAGCATTACATAGTCGTTTGGATTTTCTTTGCTTGTTACCAATCCTGTTGAGATACCTGCAACTGGCTTTTTAATTGGTACACCTGCATCCATTAATGCTAATGTACTTCCACATATACTTGCTTGTGATGTAGAACCATTTGATGATAATATTTCAGATACTACTCTTATTGTATATGGAAATTCTTCTTCTGATGGTATTACTGGAACTAATGCTTTTTCTGCTAATGCTCCATGTCCTATTTCTCTTCTTCCTGGTCCACGAGATGGTCTTGCTTCACCTACTGAATATGAAGGGAAATTATATTGGTGCATATATCTTTTTCCTGTTTCTTCATCTACACCATCTAGCATTTGTTCTTCACTCTTCATTCCAAGTGTTACTATTGTCATTGCTTGTGTTTGTCCTCTTGTAAAGATTGCACTACCATGAACTCTTGGAAGTAATCCTACTTCACATGAAAGTGGTCTTAATTCGTCTATTTTTCTTCCGTCTGGACGTTTATGTTCAACATATATCATCTCTCTAACACATTCTTTTTCTAAGTCGTGAACTGTGTCTGCTATATCTTGTTTTCTTTCTTCTCCTGCTTCTTCCCCATATTTTTCTACTACATATGCTGTAATATCTTCTGTTATTTTTGCCATATTGCTATCACGTGTTTCTTTATCTGGAGCTTGTACATCTTGATACATTCTATCTTTAAATTCTGCTCTTAATTCATCATAAAACTCTTTTTCTACACCGAAATGCTTATATTCAAATTTTGGTTTTCCTATTTCTTCTTGAATATTTCTTATAAATGCACATATTTTTTTAATTTCTACATGTGCTTCTTTTATTGCTCTTAGCATTTCATCGTTTGGAAGTTCATCTGCACCTGCTTCTATCATTGTTATTTTTTCTTCTGTTCCTGCAAGTGTTAATGTTAATCTTGATTTTTCTCTTTGTTCTACTGTTGGATTTATTATAACTTGTCCATCTATATATCCAACTGCAACTGCTGCTGTTGGTCCACCAAATGGTATATCTGATATTGCAAGTGCACAAGAAGCACCAATCATTGCACATACTTCTGGTGAATTATCTTGTTCTACTGAAAGTACTGTTGCAACTACACATACATCATTTCTAAAATCTTTTGGAAATAATGGTCTTAGTGGTCTATCAATTGCTCTTGATACTAATATTGCTTTATCTGTTGGTTTTCCTTCTCTTTTTGTAAAGCTTCCTGGTATTTTTCCTACCGCATATAATTTTTCTTCGTAATCTACTGAAAGTGGGAAGAAATCTATTCCTTCTTTTGGTTCTGGAGCTGCTGTAACGTTTACCATTACTACTGTATCTCCATATCTAACCATTACACTTCCATTTGCAAGTCCTGCTATTTTTCCATTTTCTATTGTTAGCTTTCTTCCAGCTAATTCTGTTTCAAATTGTCTAAACATATTTTACCTCTTTTCATTTTTTATTTGTTGCTTTTAGTTAGTGTAACCTCTACAATAAATTCATTTTTAATTAATTCATTGTACAAGCTACTATCTAACCACAAGCATTTTTTGCACACCGTATTTTTAAAAAGGACGTTTTACTTTTAGCAAAACGTCCTGCAATAGATTCTTACTAAATCTTATTTTCTTAATCCTAATTTAGCAACGATATCTCTATATCTTTCAACATCTTTGTCACTTAAGTATTTTAATAAGCTTCTTCTTGCACCTACCATTTTTAAAAGACCTCTTCTTGAATGATTGTCTTTTTTGTGTACTTTTAAGTGTTCTGTTAATTCATTAATTCTTTCTGTTAAAAGAGCTATTTGAACTTCTGGAGAACCAGTATCTTTTTCATCTCTTTTATAAGTAT
>CAKPGD010000021.1 GCA_934154515.1 uncultured Clostridia bacterium | reverse complement strand
GTCTAAATTTTCATATCTATTTACTATAACTTCAGTTGTTTCTTGACCTGGAATTGTAACTTCAACTGCGATATCCATTTTAGTCAATTTAGCAGTATCAAAAACTGATATTAAATTTTCTCTCTTCATTTATTTTTCCTCCTTATTATTTATTGCTTTTTGTCCTAATAAATATGTACCTATTACACCTTGTACTACTGCAATAACTTGTACTATTTGAATTGCATAAGGTATTGTTATTCCATCTACTGCATTTATTCCTGCAACTAAAGCACTTATTATTGCTAAGATGTTTGTTAAGTATTTTGCTATTTTCTTTACTTTTTCCATATCTCTCATCTCCTCTCTATTTCATAATTAAAGCTATAAGTCCTCCAATAATTGCACCTGCTATTGTACATATTATTTGATTTCTTATAGCTTTTTTTGTATCTTTATAATCTTGAGCTGGTTCTTTTTCTATATCTCCAACTCTAATATCTAGCTTATTCACATCTTCTCTCATTAGTTTTGTTTCATTTGCTATTGTTTTAACAGAATATGTGAGTTCATGAATATCTTCAAGTTTTTCTGACATTTCTTTAAATTTTATATCGTGTTCGTCTAATCTCTTCATATTAGACTTACTTCTGTCTTCTGTTTCTTGAAGTTTTATTATATCTGTTTTTTCCATCTTCTCACCTCTAATCTATAACTTCTACTGTTATCCAAGTTGAATTTCGATTGCAATAAATTGTATCATTTACTGCTGCTTTTATCCCTAAAGAGATAACATCACCTTTGCTTACTTCTAAAATATTCTCTGAAAATCCGAATCCCGAATAAGCAACGTCTACATTTTGACTACTTTGCACTGCAGTTTCACCATTTTTTAAGCATTGAAAACTTTTCTTACCTGAAGTCAAACCATCAAAAAAATAAACTTGTGCAGATACTTTAATATGTTTAACATTATCTCCTATTACTATTTTTCCATTTTCAAATTTTAGTTTTTGTCCGATAACAACAGGACTATCTAATGTAACATTAATTAAGTCAGTACTTGCAATTTTATATGTTGATATATTTGACTTATTTTTTAAGATAGTTGCACTAATTATACTTTTACTTTCTTTTATTTCTGTTATTGATTTTTCAGCATCTAATAAACTCTCTTCTAATTTTATATCTATATCTACTAGCTCTGTTTCTATTTCATTTAAGCAAGTTAATGTCATTTCATCTACGTATTTTGCTTTTTGTAATTCATAATGAGCTTCTATTTGTTTTTCTGTTAGAGGTGTAATAAGCTCTTCTGCTAATTCGTATTCTACTGTTACTGGTGTGCCATTTGCGTATTGTTCAGCTAGGTATGTTTTCCAAGTTGCAACTGAATTAGCTTTATCAGTTTTTATAATTATCTGTTTTTGATTTATTCTTTGACAAATACCATTTTCGTTTAAATTAGCTAAATCAGATTGAGAATATGCTTTAAAATAATTAGATAAAAGTTTTGTTTTTTTATCTAAATCTGTTATTATTAAAATATCATCTATTGATACTCTAAATCCGTCATAGCTTGTATTATCCCATTGTAATTCCCAACTCTCAGTTCCATCAAAAATTACTGTCTTTCTATTTTGGTGTATTTCTACACTATCTATGTAATCTCCTTCATGTAATACTTGTCCTTCACTTAAAGGAAAATGAATTGCTTTACTTTCTGTTTTATTTACATTTTCTACTTTATAATCTATACTTCCACAATTATAAGGCGTCCAAGGTGTTGCTGTTAAATTTTTTCCTAAAACTCTTTCTATTTTATATTTACTTATTTTAACTTCCGCACTACAATTATTAGCCCAATAATCAACCTGATAGCTTCCTGTTGCAGTACAATTAAATATCCATATTTTTCTACCAATTGTATTATTAAAATTTGTTGATATATTTTGTAAATATTCTACTTTATTTGTTTTATCATAAAGTCTAGGTGTATTTCTTGTAGAAGTAGAAATTAATGTATCTACATTATAACTTATAATATAAGTCTCTCCTGCAATTAAATCCACATAATCTAATGCTCCAGCGTACGTATTAGTCGATGCAGAAAGCGTAAAATCAGACACATTTGCTAAATTTATATTATCTCCTACATTTCTAATTTTACTAAGATATTCTGGACTTGGACTTGCTCCATATTCTTCGTATTCAAAATTAGTAATATCATAATTACCTTCATATAACGACATTCTTACTTCTAATGAACCTTTTGTATTTGCTGGTAGTCTAAGATATGTTTGAAATGCTAAAAGTACATTGTCAAATGATGTTTTCGTTGTAATAAGATTTTTAAATATTCCTCCATTATTTATATTTATATAATCTATTATTGCATTTGTAGCTGATGAACTATTTGCATTACTTGTAGTAGGTGCAAAAAATGCTTGAGAATTTTCACTTATATTTCCATTTCGTATTTCAGTAACAATAGTATATTGTGTATTTGGTTTTATATTAGTAGAACTTATCTTAGGGCTTGCATTAATAAATACATTTGAAGTTCCACTAGTATTATCATATTCAAATTTTCCCCAACCATCTTTTAATGGTGTAAAATATGTTTTTGTAGTGCTATCCCAATAATCAGTATCAGTTGTTGGAGTTGATAAACCTTTTAATAAGTTCTTTCCACTTCTTACACTTTGATTACTCTTTCCTTCCAATTTTAAACGTCTATTTTCTACTTTTCCTGTATCTCCTTTGTCGCCTTTTTCTCCTTTATTTTTGTCTAGTGCTTTTTCTATGCTTTCTTGCATTTGTTTTGAGTATTCTACTAAATTAGCATTATCATTATCCTCAAATACTGCTAATTCATATTTATTATCTTTTTTCATTATAGGATTCCCTCCCTTAAATCTTGACATTTTATATTCTTTAGATATTCACATGTTACTGCTTTAACATCTGATAATTTATAACTTTTTGGAGCTATTTTTATTTTTAACTTAAATACAGAGTCTACATATATTTTTGTAGGCTCTGTAATTTTTTCTATTATTCTTGACATTTATGCCTCCTAGTTTTATAAGTTCTTTATTGTTCCACTAATATATTGTTGTATTTTTGTAGCATCTGCTGGTGTTACTTTACCATCTTTATTGACATCTGCTGCCTTTAATTGTTTAGCAGTAAGTCCTATATTTCCTACATAAAAATTGTTAACTAAGTCAGCATCAGCCTTTGATACTTGACCATCACCATTTACATCTCCTAAAATATAGTCTACCCCTTCTTCATAAGTTGGTAATTTCATAAGGACAACTCTGACAGCTATTGTTTTTGAAGGTTCGCTTGTATCTACCTTATATATAGTTACATAAAAATTATTTTTTTGAAATACTGCTTGTAATCCATAATTTGTTCTTACCACTTCTGCAGAAGTTTTTGTAGAACCTACAGTAGAACCGAATAAAGATGTTGAAGCTGTATTACGAGACATAAGTCCTATTACTATACAATTATTAGCATTAAATCCTTCAGGATAGTCAAATGTTATACTAGCATTCAATGTAGATTCTTCTGCTTGTGGTGTGGTTATTCGTCCTTCTAATACTGCAAATCTATCGTCGTGTACAGATTTACTGCCGATTGCTATTAGTGATATTATTACACTTAAAATTATTAGTAACTTCCAAACTACCTTCAATTTTCCCATCTCCTTTTTTTAGTAAATATGAACTCCCGTCCTCAACATTTTTTAATTCTTGTTTTATTTCTTCCATTACCTTTTCACAATCGGCTTTTATTTGTGCATATATACCTGTAAAACTTAAGAACTTTCTAGTATCTTTATAATCTGTTATCCCGTTTGTTCCGCTTCTAAATCTTGCAAATTCTAATTGATATACATTGTTAGTTCTATTGTACTGATTAATATCTTGTTGTGTAATTGTTGGATATCCCGTACTAGATGTTAATATCTTAAATGCAACTTGATTAAATATATCTTTTGTAGATTCTTTAGATAAGTCAATTTCTAATACTAATAAGCAATATAAACTTTCTGTCCCAACATTTACAGTTTCTGTATCTATAACTGCAACAGGTCTTCCTGCTATTTCGCATAACCCTTCTGAAATTGTTATAACATTGTTAGTTTTACTTAAATCCATTCCATAAAAAATTCCATCATTCTTATTTAAAAATTCTTGATGTATTCTCGCATCTACTTCTGCATTTGCAAGTTGATTTGTAAATCTAAAACCTTTTATCATCTTTAATTTTTCCTTTCTTTCAATAATTTATCTATAAAATTAATTCTCATATTTCCGCATGTTATATTTATGAAATTGTCTCCTTTATCTGTAATTGCTGAAACATAAGTATTTAGTATTATATTGTTATTTGTTCTTACATTTAATGGTGTTCCTATTTTTAAGTTTTCTACATCAAACAATTCACTGTTTCTGTTTATATCAAATGATATATAGTGATTATAAGTATTTGATTTAAACTTATCTAATGCTGTCTGTCTTGCATCTTCTTCTTTTTCTGTGTATAATGTTTCGATATTTCCTGAAGCTCTATTAATATTATTCTTGTCTTGAGTTATGGTTCTATCATTTAATAAATACCAAATTTGCACATCAGTTTGTGTCTTCACTGTAACCTTTGCTATAATACTTGTTTCAAATTTTTCAACATAATTACTTATATCTGTAATCGTTGTATCTATTAATTGTATTTCCGCTTCTTGCTTATATATTGTTAATTTTATTCTTTTATTTACATATGAAAAATCTAATATAATATTATAATTTTGACTACAGTTAGTTATAAATGTATGAAAATTATATATTCCATTTTCATTACTTACTGATTTAGTTATCTTTGTATGTGTCTTTACTTCTACATCTAACCAATTGATATTTAAAAACGTATCGTCTGAATTAGTAAAATTATCATATATTTCTTTAGCAATAAAATCTTCTATTCCATTTTCACTTATTAGATTTTCATTTTCTAAAATAATTTTTCTATCAAATATATTTGAAATATATTCTAGTGTAATCTTTCTTTTAATTTCACCATCAGAATTTTCAACATCTTTAATTATGCCTAAATAGTCGATTTTGCCATTTCTTTGTAATACCACTAAATCTCCATTTTCTACATTTACCTTTTGTGCTACTGTAAATATAGTCTTCTTGTTTGTTTCTTCATCAATTACATACTCATAATCTTCAAATTCTATAACATCTTTTATTTCTAAATTTGATTTATCTAAAAAGTACACTAAAGTTGCTTTTGATATGTTTGTGTTTTTTTCTTTTGCAAATATTTGTATTTTTTTATCTATTGACTCTTGATTTTTTAATAAATCTTCAAATATTATTTCTGCATTATATACTCCACCATTTTTTGGTGCTTCTATTTCTGCTTCATAAAATCCGCTTTGTGCATTATAAATTAGTTCATATTGTATATTGTCAAAACTTACTTTTACACTCATAGTTACACCACCTTATATTGTGGGAATATAGTTAATTTTGCATTTAACACATCATCATCTGCTGTTAATCTTATTTCTGAAACTCCAACTGGCAATTTAAAAATATTTTGTTTTGTTATATCTATGTAATCTTTTTTCCACAAATTTTCTTTTGTTCCATCTGTATTTTGCTTTTGTATGTATATCTCGCCTGTTTTACTTGAATATAGTAATTTTTCATATTCGTTAATTGTTATTGGAACTTTTATGCTAGCATATTCTTCTTTATCTACAAAAATAGAAATCGTTGGATTTTGTACAAACCCGTCAATTTCTACTTGAAAAGGCGCTTCTATATGCCCCTTATTATGAAATTCAATTGCTCTAGTATTATAGTCTATATAACGACTATTCCAAGTATAATTATATCTCATTTCATCTTCATATGTTTCTATTTTGAATATAGTTTCATTTCTTTCATACCATAAAGATTTAGCAGCAAATTCAACAGGACAAGCTAGCCACTTGCCAGTTTTTTCTGTCTTATCTAATCTCACAATAGTAACATCCCTATAAAATGTTTTTTCTTCTTTTTCAAACGGAACAACATACAGCCATTTTATCTTTTTAGAGTTTTCTATAAAATCTGTAAATTCTTTCACTTTATCGTAAGATTTAAAATATAATGTTCCACTTGGATTTTTTTGTTGAATTTTTCTATTATTTTCTATAAAGTCATACTCTAATTGTACAAAATCGATATCATAAGAATATCCTAAATTAGAAGGAGATGTAAGAAAACATCCTTCATCTAAATTATCTAATCTAAATTGCTGTCCTTTTTCATTTTCTAGTAAAAATCTTCTTACTTTCATTTTTTCATCTCCTTTTACATAACTTCTCCAAGCTTATTATTAACTGATGTAATAACAAATCTTCCTGCCACATCTTTATCTATTATTATTTGTGCATTTAAATTTTTAACAGCTGTAACAAAAGCTCCTGTTATACTCTCTAATGATAGTTGATTTGATGTATCTACTCTATTCACTGTCGAATTAATGTCAAATTCTGTTGGTATTGAGCTTGACATTTCTTTCGTAACATCTTTCATAGTATCTGAAAATCCTTCTCCTACACCTAAAGCAAGATTAGTTCCTATTTCATCTTTAAAAACTTTTGAAGGTGAATGGATTCCAAAAAAAGCCTTAATTCCATTTAAGATACTGCCACACCATTCTTTAATTTTAGTAAATATCCAGTCTTTTGCATTTTTTATTCCTTCCCAGATTCCTGACACTAGATTTCTACCTACATCAGCCATATTTGAAAAGTAATTTTTAAATCCATTTACTAAAGAACTTATTATTTGTGGAATTTTGCTAATTAGCTGAGGAATAGCTTTAACTATTCCTAACCCCAACTTACTCATTAATAAAATTCCTGACTCTACAATTTTAGGCAAGTTATTAGTTATTGCCATTATTAATTTATCTATAATAACAGGTATTTTATCTATTAAGTTTGGTAACGCATTTATTAATCCATCTGCCAAACCTATTAGCAATTGTATTCCTGCGTCAATTATTGAATCAATATTGTCTAATAATGTTGTTGTTACAGTCATTAATGATTCTAGTGCAACAGGAATTAAATTCGGTAATGTTTGTGAAATACCATTTATAAATTCTGTTAATAAATCTATTCCAGCCTGTAAAATTGTTGGAAAATTATTCATTATTCCAGATACTAATTCGTCTATTATATAAAATGCTGAATATCCAATATCTGGTGCAAATGTCGTTAAGCTATCAACTAATTGTGTAATTATTTCTGAACCAGTTTTCATTATTTCAGGTAAATGTTCTATTATTTTACCTGTTAATTCAGGAATTAATGCTACAATTCCGTCTACTATTACTTTAACTCTTGGCATTATATTTTCGGCTGCTATACCTATACTATCTACTAGATTATTTACTAATCCTTTAAAATCTGCATTATCGTCTGCTATTCCTGTTAGCATGTTTTTCCATGCAGATTTCATCGAATTTACTGAACCTTGAATGGTAGTACTTGCTTCAAGTGCTGTTGTTCCTGTTATTCCTAATTCACCTTGAATTACATGTATTGCTTGATAAACATCATTTAAGCTACTAATATCATATTTAATTCCACTAATTTTTTGTGCATCTTTTAATAACCTTTCCATCTCAGATTTAGTTCCACCATAACCAAGTTTTAAGTTATCAAGCATAGTATAGTTTTGCTTTGCAAATCCTTGATATGCATTTTGTATCATAGTCATGTCAGTTCCCATTTTATTTGCATTATCAGCCATATCTGTAATTGCCATATCCGCAACTTTAGCAGATTTTGCAGTATCATTATTTAAGCTTTGTAATAAGCTTGCTGAAAATGATGTTACTGTTTCCATGTACTCATTAGCAGATAATCCAGCCGTTTTATATGCATTATTAGCATACCCTTCAACTACATTTGCACTATTTTTAAATAATGTTTCGACACCACCTACTAATTGTTCATAATCAGCATAACTGTTTAGTGCATCTTTCCCAACGCTGATTAATGTAGCGCCTACTTGCTTTATTGCACTTCCTAATGTTTTAATTCCACCTACAATTACTTCACTTAATACATTTGCCTTTAATAAGTCTCCAAATTTTATTGCACCTTGCCCAGCATCATCAAAACCTTCTTTCATTTCTTTAAGCTCTTTATTGCTTTTATTAGTTGCATTTTCCATTTGTACTAATTGAGTTTCTGCATTATTAAGTTGTGTCTTAAAAGTTTTTACTTTTTCACTGTTTGAACCATATTCTTTCTCTGCTTCTACTAATGCTACTCTTAAACTCTTAATTTTTTCTTTTTGCTCTTGCATAGTCGTATTCATATTTGTGTAAGCGTTTTTAGTCTCTTTTACTGTTTTATCTCCAGAAGAAAATTGTGTATTAGTCAATTTAAGCTCACTCGATACTTCTTTTAAATTAGTTGTTATATCTCTTAACGCTTTTCTATATTCACTTTCACCAGTCAATTTGACTGTTCCGCCAAAACTTGATGCCATTTTTTCACCTTCTTTATTAAAATCTATATAATAAAGAATGGTTTTGGGTAACTACTTCACTAACTCTGTATGTGCGTGTTCCTCACTCATTTCTTTTTGTATTCGTATTCTGTTTTTACACCTTGTGCATTTAATTTCTCCTTCAACATGACTTATAAAAATCAGAGTTTTGCCACATTGAGGACATTTTACTTTTTCAAATTCATTCATCTGTAAACATTTCTCCTTGATGATTAATTTTTTCTTCTATTTCTGCATATGTTATCTGTTTTAATTTAAAATCATAATTTTTCTTATAATGTTCATATAAGCTTAATAATTTTCTTAAAGTCATTTGTCGAACTTCTTTTTCACTAAAACCCAACAAACAATGACCTATAAAAAGTAGCCACGAGAAATCGATAACAAACTCTTCATCCTCGTGGATTACGCGTTTTTTTCTTCATTCTCGCTATTTTTTGTAGACTCTATTACTGTTTCTTGAACTTTTTTTGTTAAATGTTGTATTCCTAATTCTGTTATAATTCTTCCTACTTGTTTTAAGTTTAAAAATTCTCTTTTAATTTCTTTGTTGTCGTTTTCAATGTCAATTCCTTCATTAATCATTTCTAAAATTCCAAATTTTAATGCTCCTATATTTACTTCTTTCTCATTTCCGTCTGTCATCTCTCCCCATTTTTCATAAGAGCCATATTTATCCTGTATTTTATCAATTACATTTAAATTAAATACAAGTGGATAGTCTATACCATTGCAACTAATATGTTTTATAGTATCTATCATGTTTCCCTCCTAAAATATAAAAGTAGACTATAATGTGTAAAACACTCTAGTCTACTTTATTATCGTTCTTATTCTGCTGGTGTTAATAATTTATCTAAATATACTTGTGCTTCAGCTAATGTTTCAAAAGTTTCTGTTTTCTTCCAGTCTCCAACTTTCATTCCATTTATTTCTTCTTCTAATTCCATAACAGTAGCTTCAATAGAAACTGTGTTATATTCTATTGATTCTCCTTTTGTCTTTCTATCTGCTGTAATTTTGTTTATTTGAATGCGTGGTAAAAATTCTACTTTATAGCTTTTTACACCTTTATATATCTTTGTAACTATATGTCCATATCCAATTTCTGGCGCTATATCTTCTGAATTATCTGTTACTTCTTTTTCAGTAATTGTACAGCCTTTTACATCTGCATATACTTCATCTGTAACATCATCAACAGTAATTTTTACAGTTCCACCTTTAAAAGAATTGTCTTTCTCTGCAATTATATCATCAGCTCTTAAAGTCGTACTATTTCTATCCTCTGTTATTTTTGCATCAATTAGTCTTCCTAAAACTGGAACTTTTGAATCTTCTAATGCTTTATATTTTTTTGTCGCATAATCTATTTGATTATACTTTGCATTTCTTAATCCTATACTAGCCATCTAAATTTCTTCCTTTCTTAAATGAGCATGTTCTATGATATAGTCCTGTATCTTCTTCTAAAGATTCTTGACTATCTCCATCCCATACCCAATCATTTTCTTTCATTTTATTTTTTATTGAACTCATTATTTTTAAATAATTGCTATCACTATAAATATCTATATCAACAGTTACTTCACTATCTGTTATTTCATCATCGCTTGAAGAAAGTGGCTCTTCATCTATTATTGTCCATACAACATAAGTTTTTTTGTTTCCTTTATACTTTAAATGTGCAATTGGAACATCTAACTTTAAAATTTCTTTTATTTCACTTTCCATTTTTTTACTCCTTTGGTAAATATTTTTCTTGAACTTTTTTCATTTCAGCTTCTATTTCAGACTTTTTAAATGATTTTCTCATAAATGGTTTCTTCTGGACTGTTGATGTACCATGTTCAAAAATGTTAGCAACAAGTGGCGCTGCAGTCGTTATTCCTCTTTTATTTTTAAAATATCCATAAAAAGCTACTTTTGTATTAATTCCATCATCACTTTTAGTCTTATATATCTTAGTTAATTTAAGACATTTCATAATTTCTGAATTTTTCAAACTTTTTGGAATATTCTTTAAAACATTTTTATAAACCACTTCTGCTCCTACTTTTGTCATTTCACCCATCATTTTTTCGCTATCTTGGTCTAAGTCTTGAAACATTTTTATTAAATCATTTGGCAATTCTTCTTCAAATCTAGCCATTATTTCGTCACTCTTTTACATTGCATTTCAAGTTCAATATTTGCCTCATCTACATTATTTAGATATTCAATAGTATAAGTCTTATCTTTGTATTTTACGTATACACTCCTATTTGAATTATAATATGCGTCTTCTACTTTTTTTGAATATCTAATAGTAAAATTAGTATACGCCTTTTCAAAATCAGAACCATTCGCAATTAGAGTATATCCTTTTGTTGTTTTTACTTTAGAAAAAGGTTGAAGGATAACAACTTCACTCTTTGTAGAAAATCCGTCATTATCCTCTATTTCTTCAATTTGATATATAGATATTTTTTTGTTATAATCACCCGCATTTATCATAAATTATTCCTCGTGTGCATATCAAGAATAGTTTTTACAGTATTATTCATGTTTTTGCCATCAATATACATAACTCTATTATCATACATATCTTGACATAGAACATAAACAACAATGATAAAGTCCGAATATGTATCAAGTGTTTCCGCTTCTTCATTTTCGGACTTTTGTGGTATTCCTGTATAATTTTCAATATAGTTTTTAGCAATATCTAAAAATAGTTCAATATTTTTATTTTCTTCTTCGCTAATTTCTGATAATCTCAAATAATCAGCTATGTCTTTTGCAGTGATTTCACTTACTTTCATTGTTTGTCCTCCTTTTTAGGAAGTCTATTTACTTGCTGTTGGGTCTGTTGCTCCAGTTACTGCAACAGCTATTTTTTGTGTATTTTCAACTTTAGCGTCTAATTCAGAATATCCAACAACTCCTATTGCATGTTGTGTAGCAAATTTTTCTAATAAGATTTGTATTTCCATTGATTCTACTTCTTTTATAGCAAGTCCTGAGAAATCTCCATAGAATATTACTGGTTTTGATGCAGTTCCTAATTTTCCTACTTTTTCTGAGCAATAAACAGGTTTTCCTAGTAACTCATAGTCCCATTTTTCATTAAATGCTCTGTTTAAAATATAGTTTCCGTCGCTATCTTTTAATTTTCTTATTTTCTTTCTTGTGTCTCTATTCATAATCCAGTAAGCTTTTGCTTGGAAATCATCTGGAACAGCTTCTTGTACATCTATTAGTTCATCAGCAGTTAAAGATGATTTTGCAGCTAATGTTATTTTCATATTTGTTGAATCATAAGAACCAACAATACCTGAAATTTTATCATCTGTTCCATTTAACATTTCGCCTTCATAAAATAGTTTAAATTTTTCAGCCATTTTCTTTACAACATAATCTGTTAAATTAAAATCATTGTTGTTTAATAATGATTTTGATATTTTTGTTAATGCTCCAATTAAAAATCCTGTCAATTCAACTGTAGCAAATTTTCCTGAATGTGAAACTAAGTCGTCAAATTCTGTAGCATAAGCAACTGTTACATCATCTGTTGTGTCATCATATTTTGGAATTGCCAAAGTTCCTTTTGCATCATATTTAGTTGCACTTGCATAAAGTGGAGATATTTCGATAACCTTTTCAATAACTTTTTGAGCTATTGTTCTTGGTATTATTACTCCATTGTCTCCTTTTGTTAATTGTGTTTCAGCGTTTTGTGGTACACCATTTACATAGTTTCTTATAAATGTTGCAAATGCTTTAACATCTTTTTCTTCTTGTGTTAATTCTTTTTCTCCCTCTGTTTTTGTACATTCCATTTTGTTAATTTTTTTGTTTCTTTCTAATGTAGCATCAATATTTTTGATTTCTTTTTCTACATCATCAAAGCTTTTGATTTCTTCATCATTCATAGCTCTGTTTTCAACTTTAGCTTTGTTTAGAATTTCTTCCATTTTAGCTTGTAATTCATTTCTTTTTTCCATTAATTGTTTTTCATTCATATTTTTTACCTTCCTTTTTTTAATTTTTATAAAATAAAAAAACAACTAAATTAATAGCTGTTTTTGTTATTTTTTTATGTTAAATAATCTTTTTTCAAAATCGGAATAATCCAATTTTGGTTCTTCTGCTTTTTTAAGCATATTTTTTAATGACTTTGGCACATTCTTGTAATTTTTAAATAAATTAGATGCACACGCAGCAACTTGTTTTTGTTCTTTTATTAGATTAACATTAAAAGTATCATCTACTTCTTTTGCTCCTAGCCAACTTTCTGCATTTATAAGCTCTTTTATTTTTTCTTCGTCAACTTTTGCTTTCTTCATGTAAAGTGGTATCATAGTACTATTTTCAATAGTGTTTAATACATCTATGCATTTTTGAAAATCTAATGCATTACCATAGCAGATATTGATTGGTTTATGTATCATTACAACTGAATTTTCATAAATATTTACATCGTCACCCATCATCAAAATAAATGTACCTGCACTCGCACACAATCCATCTACATATGTATGAATTTTAGTTCCAGCATCTTTCAGTCTTTGTAACATACTGCATATTGTAGTTGCGACAAATACTTCTCCTCCTGGGGTATTCATAAATATGTTTAAATCTGATATATTTCCTAAATTATCAAGTTCTTCTTTGAAACTTTGTAATCCAATTAAATTATTATCTTTTTCGCCAGTCCACCAGTCAGTGTCGTCTGTAACTATTTCTCCATACAAGTAAAGGTCAGCACTTGCATTTGGTATTATGTTTTTAATTTCATAAAACTTATTCTTCAATTTGCTCACCTCCCTCCGCTTCTTCACCATTTTGTTGTTTATTTTCCTTGTTGTTTTCATCTATCTGTTTGTCATCTTTGTTTACTTCACCCATTTTAACTGTTTTGTTAGTGTTTGGTGTATAAATTTGTTTTGTTTTTGGGTCAAATAATACACTTCCTAAGCTTAAATTTACTAAATCTAAACCTTCAAGTGAGTCATCGCCTTCTAAATATCGAACTTCATTTATTGTTTTAAATCCAGATTCTATTGCAGTTTTATATGCCTCATATCTTTCTTTTATTGTGCATCTGATTAATTCTGTATAATCTGGTGCAAAATAATAAGACTTCTTTTCTTTTTCAAGTAAGAAGTCTCGATTTAAGGCAGTGCAAAATGCTGTTGCGATTGGCATAATTGCATTTTTTAGGAAATCCTCATTTGTTTTTCCTATGTGAAATATTTCTTTTACCTCTTCACTAAAAGTTTTATTTTTTTCATTTAACTGATTTTCAACAGATGTATTTGATGCTTCTTGAAATTCCATTCCATCATTTAAAATTACACAACTAGAATTTCCAGCAAAGTAATCATTCCATTGTTTTTTTAATGTTTTCATTCCTTTTTCATCTAAATGTTTTTGTGCTCTCAAAAAGCCTTTTTTATTTCCACCTGTTCTCATTAGTTCTAAATCGTATATTATTCTTTTGTATGCTGTTTCCAAGCTTTTACTTATTTCTTTTGTGTATCCTGTTCCGTATGCTCCATTTTTTGTATTTCTTAACAATTTTATAAAATCATACGGTCTATAGCTTTTTCCATCGATTAATATGTAATAATTTTTATATATTGCATCAGTATTTCTTTTAAATAAAACCTTCTTTTCTTCTACATAATTTAGTCCAACAAAATTATTACCTTTTTTGTTGATATATGCATATCCGCCTTTTCCTAAAAGGAAATCTTCTGCAATTGCTTTTTTGAATTGAAACCCATCCAAAGTATCTTTTGTGTCTAAATTTATAATATTTACTCTGTCATCTTCTACTTCTGATGTCTGTTTCTTTCCATCTTTTGTTGTTTTTTTGTATAACTTAAATGGTATCATTGCAAATGAATCACAAATTAGCCCCACCGCACTTGAAACTGCAGGTATCATTAATACTTTTTCTCTGTCAATTTCTTCTCCAAATATCAAAGCCTTTAGTATTACATCGTTTACCGAATTTTCATCAATAATTGTTTCTTTATTTGCTTCATTTTTTATATTTCTTTTAAAAACATTTCTTATTTTCACTTTTCTCACCTCCTAAAAACTTTGACATACAAAATTGTCTTCATTTAGTATTTCTTGTTGCAATAAATAAGTCGCTATAATTGTACTTACAACCATATCGACTTTTCCGCTTGATTTCTTCTTATTAACATATTTGTTTAAGTTAGTATCTTCTGTACATTTTGCGTTTTGGAAATTTATTTCATATAATCTGTCACCGTCGTAACTGAATTTCCTTTGTAATATACTTTCTTGTAAAAATTTTGTTGGTTGATGTAAAACACTTGAATGTTGTTTAACTTCAACTGTTTCATATCCTGCTTCTTGAAGTTTATTCGCTGTAGAAATACAATTATATCTATCGTAACCTATCTGTACGATGTGAACTCCATATTCTTTTTCTAAATTCATAATAAACTTTTCAACAAAACTATATGATATAATTTCCTCACCACAAGCAAAACAACTTCCATCTTCTATAAACCTTCTATAGTCTGTTCTTTCTCTGCGGTTCTTTTCTTCTATCCTTCCTGCTGGAATAAATGCCCATGATTTTGCAAATATCATGTCTTCTTCTATTGTAACCATCGAAACAGATGTGTTGTCATTTGTCATTGCTAAGTCTAACCCTATATAAACATCTTTTCCATTCCAATCAAATACTCCTCTTGTGTTTTTGCATAATCTTAATTTATCTAAAGTTATAAATTCTTCCCCTGAATTAGATGGCATGAAATAGTTCATATGTTTTGTTAAAAATTCTACTCTTTCATCTGGCTTTGCTAGTGCTTTTTTTCTATTATCTCGAATTTCATTGTAGTTTTCTTCAACTCTTAAAGGATTAGCCATTTGAAGTCCTATATCATCCCATAAATGTTCTTCTGTTGCATAATATACCAACGTGAATAATCTTTCATCTGTTTCAAGACCTTTATATATCTTCTTTAAATAATCAAGCTCTCCTAACATTATTGACTTATCTTCTGCATAAGCAGATGTTAATCTAAACATTAATGGATTTCTTATATTTAATTGCCCAGACTTCATCGCTTCGACATTCGAATTATCTTTCATTGCTCCAAACTCATCTGCAATAAACGCACTCGGCTTTATTGAGTTATTCCTATTTGCTTCTGCCGTTCTTGGTTGATAGAAACTATGTGTCAATGTGCACTCTAATCTTCCACTTAATGTTTTTGGAATATTAAAGTATTGACCAACTAATGGACTTACATTTAAAATTTGTGCTATTGCTTTTTTTACTTCACCAGCCAAATCTCTGTCTAGACATATTGAATAAAATTCTGAATAATCATCTTCAGTTAACATTAAGATTATAAATATTAGTGCTGCTAAAAATGTTTTTGTATTCTTTCTAGGTATAAATAAGTCAACTTCTCTATACCTATACTTTTTAGCATCAGTCTTATATCTCCACCCAAAAATATTAGCAATAAAAAAAGCTTGGAAATTTTCCAAACCTTCGTATAAACTTTTGCCAACAATATGTAATCCAGTTGCAAAATTCAATAATTTTAAAATGCCCTCAATTATTCCAATTTGTTTTGTATCAAAATAATATGGATAATAGTCATTATTTTGTTTTTCTAAATCTTCTAAAAACCATTTACATTGCGTTTTAACTTCAAACGTTGTTATTTCTTTTCCAATTATGCAATCTTGAGCATATTCTTTTGCTTTTTCTAATAACATTATGCTTCACCTCGTAATACTTTTAGAAGTGGATTGTCTGCATCTTTATCTTCTTTTTTCGGTATACATCTTAATGCAGATGCTATTGTCATAACATTCTCTTTTTCAATATCTAACAACATTTTTCTCTTCGCTTGTACTTGTTTATCTATTGATAACATAGTTGACATCATTTTTGCTAATGACTTTGCATATTCTAATTTATAATCTAATAATCCTTCTATATCATCTCTGTCCTTTAATTCTTCTATTAATTCTTTTTCTTCTTCTCTTAATTTTGATATTAAATTATAACATTCTTCTCTTCTTTCTTCTAAATCAAAACATTCCGCTTGAAGTAAGCAATATCTATTTATAACCACTTCGTAAATAGCATCATTCTTGTCTATATTTTCTAATAGTTGTATTATTCTTTTAAATTCTTTATGTGCTATTTTATTTTGCTTTACTTCTTTTCTTTCTTTAAGTTCTATATCTGTACTTAATGACTTTTCTCCTTCTTCTCTCATCTTAAGTTCAGCTTTTGTTCTATGTGATTTTTTCTCTGTTGCTAATACTTTAAATGGCTTCGTTGGTGTTGGCATATTGCTCATCTCCTTTCTTTTTGTTGATGTGGGAATTTTTTTTAAGCAAAGGTATGCAGTCGGTGTAAAAATTTATTTTTATTTTCTGCCTTTGATAGTAGGGGGGATATTTGTAAAATATCTCCACAATGTATATCTGTCTTTATTATTTTTTATTATATTATTTATTGCATTTCTTTGTATTCCTTTACTTTGTAGTAACTTCATAAACTTCTTTCTGCTTATCTTTTTATCAAATAATTTTATAATATATTCTTTTATTGTTGTTATAATTTTTTCAATTGTATTTTTTATTGCTTCAGCTACTTTATACACTGACTTAAACATCTTTAGTAACCCTTCTTCAATATTTTTAAATATAATTTCTTTATTATCCCCATTGAAAATTATCTCACACTGAATATGTTTCTGTATGATTTCCGCTTCTTCTATTGTCATATCACTATACTTCATTCTCTATTCTCCTGTTCATCTATTATTCTTTGTACCGCTTCTCGTGGTATCTCTCCACTCTCACACATCTCATGATGATAACTACATACTGTTATTAGATTGTCATTGTCTAATCTTCTATTATATTCTTCGTTTATTGGTATGTTATGATGCACACTTAGTTCATTCATGTTATACTTTGTTACTGTATTGTATAATTCTCTAATACATATCTGACATAGATATAAGTCTCGTTTCTTTATTTCTTCTCTCTTTCTATGCCACAAACTTGTCCACCTAAATTTGTCCGCTTCTGTTACCTCTTTTTTTCTATTTGGTTTTTCTTTGCATATATACTTGCTATCATGTATCTTACCACAATATCGACAACTCTTTAGCATTTATTATCATCTCTATTTTTTATTGTTCTTATATAATCTATTATCATGTCTATAATTGTATTTACTATTTCATATATAATTGTCATACTTACTATTCCACATAATATAGCTAATGGACTTAATATAATTAATAACATAATCTTTAACATTTTGATTCACTCCTTTTAAATCCAAAAGAAAAAAGCACCTAAGTGCTTTAATTCTTCCAATGATATCCACAATTTTGGCAAACTCTCATTGTCTTTGTTGTGTTTTTTATTTTCTTTCTTTTTCCAATAAATATTGCTGCAAATAATGCAGGTATAGTTAAGAATAGCCATTTTACTGGTATCCACCACCACCCTATGCAAATCCACCATATCAAACCATGATGTTTTGTAACTAATTTTTGCTCATTTACTACTTGAATATTTACATTTTCACTTCCACATTTTGGACATTTCATATAATCATCCCCTTTTTTATTAATGATTATATCATAACATATTTATTGTCGTTTTTTGTAAAAAATAGTAAAAAATAGTCTTATTCATTAAAGCACTCTTTCTTCTTTTTGCAGTCTTTACATTTTCTCTTCATACACTCTTTATAATTGAACTTTGATTTTAAGTTCTTATATGTTTCTATATCTGTTCTTCTTAATATATCTTCTATTTTCATATTCTACCACCCTTGCTTTTTCTTTCTTTTATTCTTGCATATAAAGTCTTTACACTTTATTGTTGTTTCTGTATATATTTGTTCTATACATAAGTCTTGTGTGCTCTTTGTTTCTATTCTGTTCTTACAGTTTTCATTAGCACAATTTATACATATTTCTCTTTTATATAATTCGTTCATTTATTTCTCCTTTGTTAATACTCTCTAAGTAATGATATAGTTATAGAATATTGCACTCTAGAACTAATTGGCTTATTTTCGATAATTACATCTACTTTTGCCAATCTGCATTCTATGTTATATCACTACTTACAAAGTATTAAATATTTTGAACTTTCTAGCATATTAATTGCATAATAAAAGAGCTAGAATATATCTAACTCTTAATAATACGGCATTTTTACAATTACTACTACTTTTTAGCCGTTTGGCATCGAAGAAGGGGAATCGAACCCTTTATTCCTCCAAAATGTACATTTACTATTAGTAAATAACCTATTCTGGTGTGCTACCTTTACACTATCTTCAATATATATTAGCACTTGGGCTATGAGCCATTTCTGACTGTGCTTCAAATTCATAACAATAAAAGAAAGATTAGTTTCTCGGTGCTTTTTTTCTTTTATTGCTATTATAATTATATTATAGTTAAAAGTTAAAAACTACGAAGAAAACACGAAATTTTAACGAAATTTTTGCGACATTTTAGAATTTTGATATTTTTTCAGTTGCTCTTTCTATAATTTTTTGTATAGTTCTTTCTGAACGTGTCTGACTAAATAATCTAAAATACAATTCTTTTCCTATTTCAATTGGACTTCTTCCTTCTATATAATATGCCGTTAGTATTTCTCTTTCTTTATATTTTAATCCTTCAAGACGGATTTCTACATCTTCTACTTTTAAACTTAATTCTTTTATTTCATTTTCTATTTTTTCTAGCTCTATTTTTAAATCCGCTTCTATATCTAAATTATCACTTGCCTTATTTCCTACTTTATCTGTTATTATATTTTTGCTATGTATATCGCTATTTTCTTCATAGCTTGTAACAGACAAGGATACATTTTTAAGACTTTCTATTTTTCTTAATATACTTTCTTTCTCTCTTAGCTTTAACTTTAATTTTGCCTTATTCTCTTTATAATTCTTTAATAATAAAATTAATTGTTCTTTAGTCATTCTCTTTAGTACCTCCATTTCTTTTTATATTTTCTCTTATTAACTCATCTTTAAAGTTGTCTAA
>CAKPGD010000020.1 GCA_934154515.1 uncultured Clostridia bacterium | reverse complement strand
GAAAGCTATAAAAATACTGCAACAGACGAAGAAATAGAAGATACTACAATTAACTTCAAGAAAAAAGCAGAAGTTATAGATGCATATGAAAATTTAAAAGATGAAGATAAAGAACAATATAAGGAATTTATAGAAAAATTAAAGCCAGAGCAAAAACCACAAGAAAAGCCAGAGCAAAAGCCAGAGCAAAAGCCAGAGCAAAAACCAGAAGAAAAGCCAGAGCAAAAGCCAGAGCAAAAACCAGAAGAAAAACCAGAGCAAAAACCAGAAGAAAAACCAGAAGAAAAGCCAGAGCAAAAACCAGAAGAAAAGCCAGAGCAAAAACCAGAAGAAAAACCAGAAGAAAAACCAGAAGAAAAGCCAGAAGAAAAGCCAGAGCAAAAGCCAGAAGAAAAGCCAGATCAAAAACCAGAAGAAAAACCAGAAGAAAAGCCAGAGCAAAAACCAGAAGAAAAACCAGAGCAAAAACCAGAAGAAAAGCCAGATGAAACTCCAGATCAAAAACCGGCTGAAAATCTAAAAGATAAAGAAACAATATCAAATGTAAATGAAAACATAAATAAACAATTACCAAATAATTCATTACCAAAAACAGGAGAAAATATAGTTATAGAAATAATCATTGCAATATCAATAGTATTATTAATTATTATTGGTGTAATTATGTGGAAAAAATCACGTTAATAACAAAATAGAAATATAACTAAAGGGGCTGTAAAAAAAGTCCCTTTTCTCTTTAAATAAAATAGAAAAAAATGAAATAAAAGAATGAACATATATCTTTTAACTAATTGAAATTCATAGAATATTAATGCTATTTACAATATTTTATGAATTAAGACATTATCATAAATAAATTATAATTTTTTATAAGTACATGTTTTATTTATTGCTAAAAGCCTGTTTGTGTGGTATAATTCAATTGTTGAATAAAAAATAGAAAAGGAAGTATTTTAGATGGATAATATAAAGAGATTTTTAGCATATGAAGGAAGAATAAATATTGTATGTATATCTACAACAAATTTAGTAGAAGAGGCAAGAAAAATACATGATCTAAGTCCACTTGCAACTGCTACACTTGGAAGAACCCTAACAATGGCAAGTATAATAGCTTCAGGAATGAAAGGCGAAAAAGATACAGTTACACTTCAGGTAAAAGGAAATGGACCAATAGGTACAATAGTTGCAGTTTCAGATAGTAAATTAAAAACAAGAGGATATGTAACAAATCCTAATATTGAATTACCTTTAAAAGCAGGTGGAAAATTAGATGTAGGCGGAGCAGTAGGAAATGATGGATTTATATATGTAATAAAAGATATAGGAATGAAAGAGCCATATATGGGAATGAGTAAAATTGTAACAGGTGAAATAGCAGAAGATTTTGCAAACTATTTCTATATTTCAGAGCAAAAAAACACAGCAGTAGCACTAGGTGTACTTGTAGATAAAAATGGAGTACGTTCTAGTGGAGGATACATTGTAACTGCTATGCCAGATGCAACAGAAGATGATTTATTCATATTAGAAAATAGAATAAGAGAAGCAAAACCTATTAGTCAAATGTTAGATGAAAATATGAGTTTAGAAGACATAGCAAAAGATATAACAGGAGACGGAAATATTGAAGTTGTAGAAGACGGTATAGAACCAAAATATGAATGTACATGTAGCAAAGAAAGAATGGAAAAAGCACTTATATCAATGGGAAAAGAAGAATTAAATAAAATAATAGAAGAAGACAAAAAGGCAGAAATAGTATGTAATTTCTGTAATAAAAAATATGAGTTTTCAGAAGATGAACTAAAAAAATTATTATAAAAATAATAGTTTTTTATAATAATTTTTAACTATGTGTGCCTTTGATAAAGCAGGAAAGGAATGAAATTTATATGAAATTAATAGTAGGTCTTGGAAATCCAGAAGAAGAATATTCAAAAACAAGGCACAATATGGGATTTAATGTAATAAATAAATTACAAGAAAAATATGGAATAGAAGTAAATAAAAAGAAGTTTGATGGACTTTTGGGAGACGGAATAATAGAAGGTGAAAAGGTATTATTATTAAAACCTCAAACATATATGAATCTAAGTGGAAAGTCTATTATTCAGGTTGTTAATTTTTATAAAATACCAATAGAAGATATTATTGTAATTTATGATGATATTGATATAGAACCAGGATTAATAAGAATAAGAAAAAAGGGAAGTAGTGGGTCTCATAATGGCATGAAATCTGTAGTTGCAGAATTGAGCTTAGAGGATTTTCCTCGTGTAAGAGTTGGAATAGGAAAACCTAAATACAATAATGATATGATAAATTATGTAATAGGGGCTATACCAAATGAAGAATTAGAAAAGCTAGAAGAAGGAACAACAAAAGCATCAGAAGCAATAGTAGAAATCTTAAAAAATGGAATTGATATTGCTATGAATAAGTTTAATTAACAGAGAAAGGGTTAAAAATGAACGAAATACTAATTTCTAAGAAGGAAGATAAAAAAATAATTTGCTTAATAAATAATGGAAAACTTGAAGAATTTTACGAAGAAAATAAAGATAATAATAGACTTGAAGGAAATATATATTTAGGAATAGTAAAAGACATATTGCCGGGGATGCAAGCTGCATTTATAGACATTGGTGAAGAACAAAATGCTTTTATACATATAAAGGACTTACTTCCTAAAGTAAGCAAAATTACAGGAAACAAAAATGAAGATTTAGAAAAGTATAACATTAATGATTATATTAAAGTAAATACTCCAGTATTAGTGCAAGTAAAAAAAGACAAAACAAATTTAAAGGGAGCAAAGGTAAGTACAGACATTCATATAGCAGGAAGATTTATAGTAGGATTACCAAAAGACAATTTTATAACTGTGTCACAAAAAATAGAAGATGAAAAAGAGAGAAATAGATTAAAAGAAATAGTTATAAAAAATACAAATAATGAAATTGGCATAATTGTTAGAACAGCAGCAGAAGGAAAAGATGAAGAAACATTAAAAAAAGATATTGAAAATGTTATGAATAAATGGCAAAATATAAAAAATGAATGCAAAAAAGAAACAAAAAAGCCAAAGGTAATCCACAAAAGTTCGTCAATTGTGGAAAAAATACTATTAGACACAGTAGATAATGGAATAGAAAAAATTATAGTTGATAACGAAGAAGAAAAAAGTAAAATATTGGCTATATTAGATGATATATATGGAAAATCTAACATTGAAGTAGTATTTAAAAATACAGAAAATCTATTAGATATGTATGATATAGATGATCAAATAGAAAAAGCTAAACAGAGAAAAGTATGGCTTAAATGTGGAGGATTTATTACTATTGATAAGACAGAAGCATTAACTGCAATAGATGTTAATTCTGGAAAATTTATAGGAAAACAAAATTTAGAGCAAACTGTACTTAAAGTAAATAAGGAGGCAAGCATAGAAATAGCAAAACAATTAAGGCTAAGAGATATTGGAGGAATAATAATAATAGACTACATAGATATGCAAGAAAGTGAAAGCCGAGAAAAGGTATTAGAAACTCTAAAAGAAGAATTAAAAAAAGACCGTTCAAAAACACAAATAATAGAATTCACAAAGTTAAATTTATTAGAGTTAACACGAAAGCATATGTTTAGTGAATAATAATTAATTATATGAATTGAAAAAATATACATTAAGTTAATAAAATAATTATAAAAAACCTTCTTATGACATTTTTATTTATCATAAGAAGGCTTTTTTTACTCTACATAAATTATTCTATAATTTTGTATATTCAAAGTTCTGTTTTTTGCTTATACAAACTATTAATTATATTATTTACTTTTTTATCCTAATATTTTCTTAATTTCTTCAAAACGTTTAACTTTTTGTGTTGTTGTTTTTATTAAAGGTTCATCTGTAACAATAATTTCTCTAATAGATTTATATGCTGGCATAGATTTGTTAATTTCAGATTTGATATCTTTCCAAATAATGTCATGATATTCTTGAGAAGGAACATCTTTAAACATTTCCTCCATAGTTTGCTTGTTATAAACTATTTTAGCACATAGAATTAAATCGTCTTTTTTATCTTCTGGTTTTCCAATAACAATACTTTCAGCCACATAAGGTAGTTTATTAATTAATAGTTCAAGTTCTTCAGGGTAAATATTTTTACCATTTTTTAGAACTATAACATCTTTTTTTCTACCTGTTACAAAAACAAATCCATCTTTGTCTATATAACCTAAGTCACCAGTATAGAACCAGCCATCTTTTAAAACTTCATTAGTTGCTTCTTCGTTTCCAACATATCCTTGCATAATTGTAGGACCTTTAACTTTTATTTCTCCAACACCGTTTTCATCTGGATTTTCAATTTCAATTGTAATACCAGGTAAAGGAAATCCAACTGAACCTGCTCTCTTATATTTATCATTTTCTCCAGCAAGAACAGGAGATGTTTCTGTTAAACCATATCCTTGAAGCAAATTAATTCCAAGTCCAACAAAGCATTTAATAGCATCTTTGCTCATAGGAGCACCACCAGCAATTAATACCCTAAGGTCAGGTGCAAAATTCTTTAATATAGATTTAAATATTTGCTTTCTTAAATCAATTCCAATTTTTAATAAGAAATTAGAAAATGTAAACATCATATTAAATATTTTTGTTTTTCCTTGATCTTCAACGGCTTTTAATAGTTTTTTATGCATAACTTCTAAAACTAATGGAACAGATACAAATCCAGTAATTCCATAATCTTTTAAATTACTTTGTACATATCTTAAACCGTCACAAAATGCTACTGTAATACCACAAGAAGTACCATATAAAAATGTGCAAGTAGACTCAAAAGTATGATGAAGTGGTAAGAAAGAAAGGAAAGTATCCTCTTTTCTAATATCAGTCATTTGAGATAAAGCATATATATCTGCACAAATATTAGCTTGAGATAATGCAACAGCTTTTGATATAGAAGTAGTTCCAGATGTGAATAGCATAATTGACATATCATTAGGGTTAAGTTTAACATTATCATATTTTCTATCATCATTTTGAAGCATTAAGGCTCCTTTTGAAACAAGAGTAGAAAGAGTAACAACTCCTTCGTCATCAATATTATCCATACAAATTAAATGTTTTAAATTCGTAGTGTTAGAGTTTTTTAAAGATTTAATAATATCAAGATATTTGTAATCAAAAATAATTGCTTCAACTTCACTTCTTAAAATTAAACTTTCTAATTCATTATCAGGAAGAGATTTGTCTAATGGAACTACAACCATATCTGCCGTAGTAATTCCTAAATAACTAACACACCATTCATATCTGTTTGGAGCTATGATAGCAATTCTTTTCTTAGAAAGTCCAAGATGTATTAGAGATGTTGCTAAACTCTTAATATCTAATGCAAACTTAGAATAATCTATACATATAAAATCTTTATCTTTAGGAGAATTCTTATATTTAAATGCTATTTTTGAAGAATATTCATTTTCGTATCTTTCAACTAATTCTCTAAAGCTATTTAATTCGCGACCTTTATAAAGTTTTCTTTTTTTATTTTCCAAAATTAATACCTCTTTTCAATTTTATGTCCTTATTTTATAACATATTAATATAAATTGCAAGAACTAAAAATATCGAATTTTGGAAAAACAAAGATTGACTAATAAACATAAAAAGCGTATAATAAACAAAAAATGTGGAGGATTTTTATGAATAATTTTATTTATATAATGGGGAAAAGTGCAACAGGAAAAGACACAATATATTCAAAGTTGAAAGAAAATATAAATTCATATGTGTTATATACCACAAGACCAATGAGAGAAGGCGAACAAGAGGGAATAGATTATCATTATGTAACAGCAGAAAAAATAGAAGAATTACAAAAAGCTGGAAAAATTATAGAAAGTAGAACCTATAATACAATATATGGGCCTTGGACATATGCAACAGTAAAAGATGAACAATTAGAACAAGAAGGAGATATTGTTACAGTTGGAACTTTGGAGTCATATGAAAGAGTTAAAGAGTATTTTAGAACAAGTAAAGAAACAAGAGTGATACCTGTATATATAAGCATAGATGAAAAAACAAGAAGAGAAAGAGCAACAGAAAGAGAAAGAAGACAAAAAGAACCTAAATATGATGAAATGGAAAGAAGATTTAAAGCAGATAATATTGATTTTTCAGAAGAAAATTTAAGAAAATGTGGAATTACAGAAGGGCAAACTTTTTATAATTATAACTTAGAAAGATGTGTAAATGATATACAAAAATACATACAAAAATCAAAAGAAAATGAGAAAGAAGGATAGGGAGAAAAATGAACGTAGGATTTGTACATTTAGGATGTAGTAAAAACTTAGTAGATACAGAAATGACAATAGGATTATTTAAAGAAAATGGTTATAATATAGTAAATAATCCAGAGGATGCAGATGTAATTGTAATAAATACATGCGGGTTTATAGCATCAGCTCAAGAAGAAGCAATAAATACAATACTAGAAATGGCAGAATATAAGAAAAAAAGATGCAAATATTTAATTACAATGGGTTGTTTAGTACAACGATATAAAGAAGAACTAGAAAAAGAAATACCAGAAGTAGATTTATGGATAAAATATGATTCTTATAATACAATATGGGAACAAATAGAAGGACTTTTAAAATCTGAGAAAGCTAAGAAAACCGAATTAGATTTTTTAGATAGAACAATAACAACTGGAGAAAATTTTGCATATTTAAGAATTGCAGAAGGATGTAGTAATTTTTGTACATATTGTGCTATTCCAAAAATTCGTGGAAAATATATTAGCAGAACAATGGAAGACATTATAAAAGAAGCTGAACAATTAGCGAAAGAAGGATATGAAGAATTAATAGTAATAGCTCAAGATACAACAAAATATGGAATAGATATATATGGTGAATCTAAATTAGCACAACTACTTAAAGAACTTTGCAAAATAGATGGAATCAAATGGATAAGATTTTTATATGCATATCCAGAAACAATTACAGATGAACTAATAGAAGTAGTAAAAAAAGAAGATAAAATCTGTAAATATTTTGATATTCCAATTCAACACATATCTAATTCAGTATTAAAAAGAATGAATAGAAAAAGTGATGGAGAAAGTATAAGAAAAATAATTGCAAGATTAAGAAAAGAAATACCAGATGTAGTAATTAGAACGACTGTAATGGTAGGATTTCCAGGAGAGACAAAAGAAAATTTTGAAGAATTATATAATTTTATAAAAGAAGCTAAATTTGATAGACTAGGAGCATTTAGTTATTCAAAAGAAGAAGGAACACCAGCTGCAAAATTGCCAGAACAAATACATCCTCAAACTAAAAAATCAAGATATAATAAAATAATGAAGTTACAACAAGAAATCTCAAAAGAAAACTTGAAAAAGCAGATAGGAAGAGAGTTAGAAATTCTTATAGAAACAAAAACATTTGATGGAAAATATTATGTAGGAAGAAGTTATATGGATGTACCAGATATTGATGGTCTAGTATATGTTGAGATGACAGATAAATCATTAGAAGGAAAGTTTGTTAAATGTAAGGTTATAGATACAAACGAATATGATTTAATAGCAAAAATAATTTAATATAAAAATCCCTTTTTAGTAGAAAAAAGGGATTTTTTATGTTATAATAAATGTATAAGTGAAAAAACAAAGGAGGCCAATAATATGTTTGAAGGAAAATATGGAAAAGCACTTACAATAGGTTTAATTGTGCTAGTAATAGTAGTTTTAGGAGTACTAGTATTTTTTACAATAGACTTTGTAAGAAACAATAATACAAAAACAAATGGAGCAGATGGTTCGGAACAATTTATAGGTTCTGTAAATAGAGTAAAAAATAATACACAAGTAACTAATCAAGAAACTATAACTCCTAATATTCAAGTTGAAAATATAATTTCAGATGGAACAAGTAATGGTGGAGAAAATAGACTTAATGGATTTTTAGTAGTTGGAGTAATAGAAATACCAAAGATTGATGCTAAATATCAAATATTAGAGAATGCAAGTAAAGATTCTATAGAAGTTTCAGTTGCAATAAATGGTGGACCTGGATTAAATAAAGTAGGAAATACAATTATAATTGGTCACAATTACAGAAATGGTACATTCTTCTCAAATAATAAAAATCTAACAAATGGGGATAAGATATATATTACAGATACTACAGGAAAAAAAGTAGAATATACAATATTTAATATATATACAACAGAACCAGAAGATTCTGATTATATGGATAGAGAAACTAATGGAAAGAGAGAAATTACATTAGTTACATGTACAGATGATACAAAGAGTCGTTTAATTATTTGTGCCAGTGCGGATTAATATAGTATTAGTTTAGAAAGGTAATAAACATGATAAACAAAGGTAGAAAAATTTTTACAGTAGTGTTAGTAGTTATAATAGTTGTAGCAGTTGGATTACTTGGATTTTTAGGCTACAAATACATATCAGCTTACTTTATAGATAAAGAAGCAGAACAAGTTGTGGATGAATTCGAAAATGAATTTTCAAGTATAATAACTGTAGCAATTGATGATGAAAATACACAAGTAAATGAAGAACAACCTACTACTGGAAATACAGTTACTACAACCAAAAATGTAAAGCATAAAGGATATGATGTAATAGGAACAATAAAAATTCCTAAAACCCGTATAAGTTATCCTATTGTAGATGATACATCTCCAAGAGCAATGGAAGTTGCAATTGTAATGCTATATGGACCAGGTTTAAATCAAGTTGGAAACACAGTAATTGTAGGACATAATTACAGGCAAGGTGGATTTTTTGGAAACAACAAAAAATTAGAAAATGGAGACAAAATTTATATAACAGATGCAACGGGAGTAAAAAGAGAATATGTTGTATATAACAAATATATAACAACAGATTCAGACTTTAGTTATGCAACTAGAAATACAGAAGGAAGAAGAGAAATATCACTTTCAACTTGTACTTCAGATGCATCAAAAAGACTAGTTATATGGGCTAAAGAAAACTAAAAAATAATTGAAAGGTAAACTGCAAAAAAATATTATTATTTAAGTAGTTTGCCTTATTTATTTTTTAAAAAATTACCATAAAATTTTTATAAAAATATTGGAAAATATTTTGACTTTTACCAAAAAATGTAGTATAATTAGATTAGTGTTGAAAAAGAGAATCGAAACCTTTCTTGAGCACAACTAAAAAATAAATTAGCATTGAAAGGAGCAAACTTATATGTTTAATGTAGGAGATAAAATAGTATACCCAATGCATGGTGCAGGTACAATAGATGCAATAGAGGAGAAAGATATATTAGGAGAAAAACAAAACTATTATATTATAAAGATGCCAGGTGAAGTAAAAGTAATGGTACCAACTGCAAAAGCAGAAGAGATTGGTGTTAGAAACATAATTAGCAAAGAAAATGCAGGAAAAGTATTACAAATATTAGAAGAAAATGAAACAGAAATGTCTAATAATTGGAATAAAAGATATAGAGACAACATGGAAAAAATGAAAAGCGGAGACATATATGAAGTTGCCGATGTAGTTAGAAACTTAGCTTTTAAACAAAAAGAAAAAGGATTATCTACAGGCGAAAAGAAAATGCTAGGAAATGCTAAACAAATTTTAGTAAGTGAGCTTGTTTTAGCAGAACATGCTTCTCAAGAAGATGTAGAAAAATTAATAGAAAATAAAATAACAATGTCATTTGAAGAATACAAGACTCCAGCTCAAGAACCAGAAATTGCAAATGATATAGTTAAAAAATTTATTCCATTTGATGGAACATCAAATTTATAAAATAATTAGATTCAAACCAAATAAACCAAGGATACGACTTTTTATAGAAGTCGTATTTCTGTATCTTATTACAAATGTTATGTCAAATATAAAGAAAAACTTGTAATATAAATGAAATATGTTCGTAATATTTTAGAAGGATTTATGTATATTGTGTCGAATATTATAAATATGGAGTAGAAAGGTAGATAAAATGGTACGATATAGTGATGAATTAATTGATGAAATAAGAAATAGAAATGACATTATAGATATCGTTTCTCAATATGTTGTCCTAAAAAGAAGCGGTAGAAGTTTTAGTGGACTATGTCCATTTCATAAAGAAAAGTCACCTTCTTTTTATGTATCGCCAGACAGACAAATATTTAAATGCTTTGGCTGTGGTGTTGGTGGAAATGTAATCCATTTTATAAGTAAAATCGAAAATGTAGGTTTTAAAGATGCTCTAGAAATACTTGCAGAAAGAGCAGGAATACAGCTACCTGTACTTGAAACATCAGCTGCAGATAACAAAATGATGCAACTAAGGTCAAAAGTTTATGAAATAAATAAAATAACAGCAGAATTCTATCATGAAAATTTGTACAAGCCAACTGCAAAGCCAGCACAAGACTATGTAAAAATGAGAAAGATGGATAATGCAACATTAAAAAACTTTTTAATAGGTTATTCAGGAAACTTTGATGACTTATATAGACTACTAAAATCTAAAGGATTTACAGACGAAGAAATATTAGAATCTAGATTAGTTAATAGAAATGATGAAGGAAGGTTTATTGATAGATTTAGAAAAAGATTAATGTTTCCAATTTGTGATGAAAGAGGTAGAGTTATTGCATTTGGTGGTAGAAGATTAGATGATAGTCTTCCAAAAGAAAAAAATCCTAAATACATAAATTCAGCAGAAAGTATAGTATATACAAAAGGAAGACACTTATTTGGTCTTAATGTTGCAAAAAAGTATGATACTAAAAAAATGATAATAGTTGAAGGGTATATGGATTGTATATCACTGCATCAACGTGGAATTCATAATGCAGTAGCATCACTTGGAACTGCTATGACAGAAGCACAGGGGAGACTTTTAAGAAAAAGTAGTGAGCAAATAATAATAGGTTATGACTCAGATGGAGCTGGACAAGCTGCAACAATGAGAGGGTTAGAAATTCTCCAAAATTTAGGATGTGACGTAAGAGTACTCCAAATGAAAGGTGCAAAGGATCCAGACGAGTTTGTAATAAAATATGGTCCAGAAAGGTTTAATAAAGTTGTAGATAACGCAATATCATTAGTAGAGTATAAAATTAAAATTTTAAGAAAAGAATTAGATTTAGAAAATACTAATGATAAAATCAAATTCTTAAAAGAAATAGCAAAAGTTTTATCTAGAATAGATAGTGACATTGAAAAGGAAGTATATGTAGATAAGTTATCTTTAGAATACAAAATTTCAAAAGAAGCTATTTATGCGGAAATGTCAAAAATTGAAAGGAAAGCATCAAAGTCTAATGGAATTTTAGAAAAAGCAAAACCAAGACTTGAAGTAAAAGAGGAAAACAAAGAAGAAGTTAATGAGCAAATAGATAAAAGAGAAAAACTTATAATATATTTACTTATTAATTACCCAAAAGAAAGCTATGAAATAATAAGAAAAAATATTAGCGTAAGTGATTTTAAAAGTCAAAGAAATCAAACTATTGTTAAAAAATTGTATGAAGAACTTGAAAAAGGAAATAGTAATATAGATAAAGTATTAGACTGGTTTGAAGACGAAGAAACAATAAATTATCTTTCATGGATATTAGTATATGATTTTGAAATTACAGAAGTGGATAAATGTATTTCAGACTTAATAAATATATATACTAAAGAAAATTTAATAAATCAAAGAAATGAAATCATAAAAAAATTAGAAGAAAAAGAAATAAGCAAGCAAGAGGCAGATGAGCTAGGAAGAAAACTTAACGAGGTAATAATAAAACTTGCAAAGATGAAATAGGAGGGATTATTTGTGAAAAAATCTGAAGTTTCAGAAGAAACAGTAAAAGAAACAAATAATGAGGTTAAAGAAATCAAAAAGAAAACTACTAAAACACAAGTTGCTAAAGAAGTTTCTGAAAAAGAAATTAAAAAAGAGGCTAAAAAAGAAAATGGCAAAGAACCAAAAAGCAAAGTAGAAAAAAATGAAAAAGAAGTAGTTTCAGATAAAGAACCAAAAAAAGAAAGCAAAAAAGCTACTAAAAAAGAAGTAACAGAAGAAGTAAATAAAGAAGCATTATCAGAAGTAAAAGAAGAGCCTAAAGCTAAAAAAACAACAAAGAAAAAAGATGAAAAAGAAAATAAAGATACTGAAAAACAAGATACTAAGAATAAAGAGGAAAAAGAAGAAACTAGCAAAACAGTAGAAAAAGTAATTGAAAAAGCAAGAGAAGAAAAGAAAGTAACATATGGAGAACTTGCAAATGAACTTGAAAATACTAGCCCAGAAGAATTAGATAAAGTATTTGATGCATTTGAAGAATTAGGTGTAGATTTAATTCAAGATGATTTCGAAGGACCAGATATTGACGATTTAAAAGAAGTAGAAGATATTCCTCTAGATGACTTAGACTTATCTGCTGGAATTGAAGGTGTAAATGTAGATGACCCAGTTAGAATGTATTTAAGAGAAATAGGAAAAATACCGCTTTTAAGTTATGATGAAGAATTAGAACTTGCAAAAAAAGTCTTAGAAGGTGACGAATATGCAAAACAAAAATTAGCAGAATCAAACTTAAGACTTGTTGTAAGTATTGCTAAAAAATATGTTGGTAGAGGAATGTTATTCTTAGATTTAATACAAGAAGGAAATATGGGATTAATAAAAGCAGTAGAAAAATTTGATTACACAAAAGGATTCAAATTTAGTACTTATGCTACATGGTGGATTCGTCAAGCAATTACAAGAGCAATTGCAGACCAAGCAAGAACAATAAGAATTCCAGTGCATATGGTAGAAACAATAAACAAATTAATCCGTACCTCTAGACATCTATTACAACAATTAGGAAGAGAGCCAACCCCAGAAGAAATAGCAAAAGAAATGGAAATTCCAGTTGAAAAAGTAATGGAAATACAAAAAATAGCACAAGATCCAGTATCTTTAGAAACACCAATAGGAGAAGAAGATGATAGCCATTTAGGAGATTTCATTCAAGATGATGATAGCCCAGCACCACAAGATTCAGCAGCATATACACTTCTTAAAGAACAATTAGAAGAAGTTATGGGAACATTAACTCCAAGAGAAGCAAAAGTATTAAAATTAAGATTTGGACTTGAAGACGGAAAAGCACGTACACTTGAAGAAGTAGGTAAAGAATTCCAAGTAACTCGTGAAAGAATAAGACAAATAGAAGCAAAGGCATTAAGAAAATTAAGACATCCAAGTAGAAGCAAAAAGCTTAGAGATTATATGAATTAGAATTTATATAAATTAGAATAAATAAAATGAAAGAGTAGAAATTAGTTTAGTATAATACAATAATTCTACTCTTTTTACTTAGAAAAAAATTTATAAAACATATAAAAATGTGTAACCTTTAGTAAAAAAATGCTAATATTTAAGTAGATATATCTAATACCTTTAAAGGAGATTTATACAAATTGGAAGAAATAAATTTAATAAGTAAATACAAACAAAATGGAAATATAAAAATTGAAGAAATATTTATGGAATATAATAGTTACATATATAAAATAATAAAAAATATGGCTCCGTATTTGTCTAATGAAGACATAGAAGAAATTATTTTAGATGTTTTTCTAGCTATTTGGAATAATAAAGAAAGATTAAGAGATGAATTGCCAATAAAGCCTTATATAGCAGGAATTACAAAAAATGTAGTAAGAAACAAATGTAAAGCTATAAATATTACTTATAATTTGGATGATTATGAGAATATAATTGAAGATTCTATGAATGTTCAGACTTTGATTGAAGAAAATGAAAGAAATGAATTAATAAAAAAAGCATTAGAAGAAATGAAAGAAATAGATAGAAATATTTTCATATTATTCTATTATAATTCTATGAGTATAAATCAAATAGCAGAGAAATTAAATATTTCAGAAGTAAATACAAAAACTAAATTACATAGGATACGAAAGCAAATCAAAAAATTCTTAATAGAAGGAGGATACTAGTTTATGGAAGACAAAAATATGGAGAAACGAATATTAAATAATATTAAACTTAATATTGCTATATCCGAATTCGGGAAGGAGTATGATATGAAGAAAAATACTGAAAATAGTAAGAAGTTTAGTTTTAAAAAGGCTGCAATAATGTTATTAACAGGTGGAATTGTAATTGCAGGCGGAGTACAAGCAAAAAATGTAATTCAAAGTTTTACAAATAGAAATCCAGTGTATATTGTAAAGAGTATATCAGAGGCTATTACAGATGGGTACGTTGAAAATTTAAATATGGAATATATATATTCAAATGGAGTAGGGTTGAAAATTAATTCATTTTTTATGTCAGATAATGATATAAATATAGTATTTGATTTTAAATTAAATGATAAAACAAAATTAGATGAAAAAAATTTAGAATATTCATATATAGTATATAATGAAAACAATGAGGTATATCATGTAAGAACAGGAACCAATAGAAACCTTGCTAGAGAATTTATAAAAAGCAACAATATAAAATCAACAGATGATATAGAGCCACATTTCATGAATGGACAAATGACTTATATAACAAAAACAGAAAATAATATTGTTATAAGTTCTTTGATGTCAGCTAAAGATTATTTTCCAAAAGCTAAAAAATTATATATTAAAGTAGTAGGAATAGGCTATAAAAATAAAAATAATAATTATAAGGCTTTGTCAAATAGCGAATGGAACATAGAATTGGATGTACCAGACAAATTTTATTTAGATAATGTAGTTGAATATAAATTAGAAAAAAGTAGTAATAAAATAAACTTAGAAAGTATGATAGTATCTAATACAAGTACAACTTTTACAGCTACGATAGAAGGTTCTAATAATGGAAATATTAGAAAAAATTGTATTAGTATTATTGATGAAAATGGAAAAGAATATACCTCAAATTCAATGAGTTTTAATAGTGTAAATAAAGATAAATTTACCTGCCAAATTCCAATTAATAAAAAGATGCTTACTAATAAAATGTATTTAAAAGTAAATATAAATGGAATTGAAAATACACTAGAATTAGTAAAGAAAAATAGCAAAGAACAGTAGTAAGGAATATTAGCAAAGAATAGTAGCAAAAAAATAATAATAAAAATAATAAAGAAAAATAGATAAAAAATAAAAATATTAAACAAAAAATAGAATTTCTAACAGTTTATATTGTTTGAAATTCTATTTTTTCTGAGTTACTTTTCTATTTAGTTTTTTTATCGTCTTTCATAACTTCTTTAATAGCACCTAAACTTCCTAAAGCACTTGTTGCATCAAATGGAATAAATACTTTATTAGCATCACCATTAGCAACTTCTTTTAAAGCTTCTAAAGATTTTAATTGTACTAATTTTTCATCTGGGTTTGCTTTCATCATTGCAGCATATACCATTTCAACTTCTTGAGCTTTGGCTTCAGCAACTTTTTTAATAGCTTCGGCTTCACCAGTAGCTCTTCTTATTTTAGCTTCTTTATCTGCTTCTGCTTCTAATATTGCTGCTTCTTTTTTACCTTCTGCAAGAGTAATAGCAGATTGTCTTTCACCTTCAGCTTGTAAAATTAAAGCTCTTTTATTTCTTTCTGCATTCATTTGTTTTTCCATTGCATCTCTAATGTCTGCAGGTGGAGTAATGTCTTTAATTTCAACACGGTCTATTTTACATCCCCATTGGTCTGTAGCTTCGTCTAAGATAACTCTTAATTTATCATTAATTGCATCTCTAGAACTGAAAGTTTCATCTAAGTCCATTTTACCAACAATATCACGAATTGTTGTAATTGCAAGGTATTCAATACCTTTCTTTAAACTTTGGATTTCATAAACTGCTTTTGCAGGGTCTGTAATTTTGTAGAAAACTACAGTATCTATTGTAATTGTAACATTATCTTTTGTAATAACACCTTGTGGTGGTATGTCCATAGTTTGTTGTTTTAAACTTACTACACTACGAACGTGGTCAATAAATGGTATAATTATTGTAAGACCAGCATCAGCTATTTTATGAAATTTACCAAGTCTTTCAATAATATAAACTTCAGATTGTTTAACAACCTTAATTGTTTTAAAAGCTATAAGTATAATAATAGCAAGTAAAACTACTAAAAATATAATTCCTTCCATAAAAATCCTCCTTTATATTTTTTTAAAATTAATAACTAAATTATTTAAAGTTAAGCTTCTACTTTAACTTTTGATGTTTCTACAACAGCTTTTACACCATCAATTTTTATAACTGTAATTTCTGTTCCTTTTTCTATTTTGGAGTCATCTTCAGTTTTGGCAGACCATACTTCATTGGCTATTTTTATTTGACCAATACCAATAGTAGGATTAATGTCTTGAGTTACTATACCTTTTTTACCTATTATAGAAAAAGCATTAGTTTCAATTTTTTTGTCTTTTTTAGTAAATTTATCTACTAAAGGTTTAGTTAAAAATAATAAAATTACTGAAACTATAAAAAATACAATTGCTTGTATTAGAATATTTTCTGGTACGAAAATACTAACAAGCATAGCTACAAGTGAACCAATTCCAAACCAAAATACAAAGAAACCAACAGTTGTCATTTCGATTATAAAACATACACCCGCTAAAATAAGCCAAATTTGCCACATAATACTTACCTCCATAAATTATTCTAACAATACAATTATAGCATAAATTTCCAATAAAAGAAAGAGCTAGATGCTAAATTGTAGAAAATAACTAAAAAATCCCTGTATACAGTTGTTAACTTGTATACAGGGTGGAAATTAGGCAAGTTTGGCAATTGCATCTTCAATTGCTTTTGCTTTTTCACCATACCGTGCCTTTTCATCTGAAGCTTCTAACCTGGAGTCTATATCATGAGTTGAAGGAATCACAGGAATGTTTCCTAAAACTTTTTTGATACTTTCACCGGAAAGATTACCATTTTCCCGGTATTCTTTAACCAGGTAATCCTTTAAGGTTAAAAAAGTATCCATTTGAGAAATAGAGAGTTTGTGACTTAAAGCTGAATAATCAAACATAAAGATCTCCTTTCAAAATTTTATATGTTTAATTATAACATAAATTTACATAAAAATCAAATTTACTCTTTAAAAAAAACAATAAATGTGGTAAAATATGTAGGTAATTTTTTAGAATGCATAAAAAATATGTATAGAATATGATATAGGTAAAAATAAAAGTAAAAATAAAAGTAAAAATAAAAGTAAAAATAAAAGATTAATATAGAAAGGAGCAAATGGTATTTAAATATTAAATATACCATTAATATAAAAATGAAAAATACAGTAGCTTTTTGTACATTAGGTTGTAAAGTAAATCAATATGAAACAAATGCAATGATAGAGAAATTTATAAAAGCAGGATATGAAATAGCTAATTTTGAAGAAAAAGCAGATATATATATTATAAATACTTGCACAGTAACAAATATGGCAGATAGAAAATCTAGACAGATGTTAAGACGTGCAAAAGAATTAAATCCAAATTCTATAATAGTAGCGTGTGGATGTTATGCACAAGTTGCAAAAGATGAGCTTGCAAAAATTCCTGAGATAGATTTAATATATGGAACAAATGAGAAAAATAAAATTTTAGAGAATATAGAAGAATACATTGAAAATAGAGAGAAAGATACAAATGAAGTAGAAAAAAATAGCTTAAAAGAAACAAAGGTAACAGATGTAATGTATCAAAAAGAATTTCTAGATTTTGGAGTAACAGATTATACTGAAAAAACAAGAGCAGTTATAAAAGTACAAGACGGATGTGATAGATTTTGCTCATATTGTATAATTCCGTATGCAAGAGGGCATATAAGAAGTAGAAAAATAGATAGTGTTGTAGAAGAAGTAACTACAATTGCTAAAAAAGGAATAAAAGAAGTTGTAATTACAGGAATACATGTTGCTTCATATGGAAAAGATTTAAAAGAAGATATTGGATTAATAGATTTATTAGAAAAAATAAACAAAATAGATGGAATAGAAAGAATTAGGTTAGGCTCTTTAGAACCAACTTTAATTACAAAAGAATTTTTAGAAAGACTTACAAAACTAGAAAAGATATGCGACCATTTTCATTTATCATTACAAAGCGGATGTGATGAAACTTTAAAAAGAATGAATAGAAGATATACTACTCAAGAATTTAGAGAGTGTACAAGACTTTTAAAAGAAGCATATCCAAATGTAGCATTAACAACTGATATTATAGTAGGATTTCCAGGAGAGACAGACGAAGAATTTGAAAAAACATATCAATTTTTAAAAGAAATAGACTTCTACATGATGCATATATTTAAATATTCTCCAAGAAGAGGAACAAAAGCAGCAGTAATGCCAAATCAAATAGATGGAAATATAAAAGAGCAAAGAAGTAGAAGATTAATAGAACTTTCAAACAGTAATACTAAAAGACACAATGAAAGTTACATAGGTAAAGAGTTAGAAGTTTTATGGGAAGAAAAAGTTGAAGATTATGTACAAGGACATACTACTAATTATATAGTTGTAAAAGCTCCATATAAAAATATTGAAAATACAATTACAAAAGTATTAATAGAAAAAGAAGAAAATTTAGAGCTAATAGGAAAATAATAGTTGAAAAAAGCTTGTAAATGTAATATAATAAGGCAAGTTTAGAAGAGAAAATAGAGGAGAGATAAGAATGGAAAAAGTAGACTTAAAAGATAAATATTTGAAATTTTTTGAAAGTAAAGGACACAAAATAATACCAAGTGCACCATTAATACCAGAAAATGACCCAAGCGTATTATTTAATACAGCAGGAATGCAACCACTTGTACCATATTTAATGGGACAACCACACCCATTAGGAACAAGACTTACAGATGTTCAAAAATGTGTAAGATTAACAGACTTAGAAGAGATAGGAGATAAAACTCACCATACATTTTTTGAAATGCTTGGAAACTGGAGCTTAGGAGATTATTTCAAAAAAGAGGCTATTTCATGGAGCTTTGAATTTTTAACAAAAGTATTAAATATTCCAGTAGAAAAATTAGCAGTAACAGTATTTGAAGGAGATGAATTAATTCCAAGAGATGAAGTTTCTGCATCAGTTTGGAAAGAAATGGGTATTCCAGAAGAAAGAATTAGCTACCTAGATAAAGACAACAATTTCTGGATTGCAGGAGAAGTAGGACCTTGTGGAACAGATACAGAAATATTCTATTGGAGAAGTGAAGAACCAGTTCCAGTAAAACATGATCCAAGTGATGAAAGATGGGTAGAAATTTGGAACAATGTATTTATGCAATACGAAAAACATACAAATGGTACAATAACAGAACTTCCAAAGAAAAACGTAGATACAGGAATGGGTGTAGAAAGAACAGTTGCAATACTAGAAGGTGTAGATGATAACTACTTAACATCAATTTGGAAAGATATTATAGACAGAATAGTAGAAATGTCTAATACAACATACGAAGAAAATCCACAAAGTATACGTATTATAGCAGACCATATTAGAACTGCAGTATTTATTAGTGCAGATTACTCTGGAATAAAACCTTCAAATACAGACCAAGGATATATTTTAAGAAGATTAATTCGTAGAATGATAAGACATGCTAAGAAAATAGGAATTGACTTAGAAAGTGGATTTGAAAGAAAACTTGCAAATATGATAATCGAAAAATATAAAGATTATTATAAAGAATTAACAGACAATAAAGAAGTAGTTTTAGATGTATTAACAAATGAGCTTAACAAATTCAACAAAACACTAGAAAAAGGTTTAAGAGAATTTGAAAAAATAGTTTCTCGTTTAAATGGAGATATGTTAGATAAAGATTTAGCATTTAAATTATACGATACTTATGGATTCCCACTAGAATTAACAGTAGAATTAGCAAACGAAAAAGGAATAAAAGTTGATGAAGAAGGATTTAATCAAAAATTCAAAGAACATCAAGAAAAATCAAGAGTTGGTTCAGAACAAAAATTTAAAGGAGGACTAGCAGGAGATAGT